>CAZNOE010000024.1:0-20995 GCA_964574525.1 uncultured Bifidobacteriaceae bacterium | reverse complement strand
ATGCTGCTGCCGGCGCTCGCGAAAGCCAAACAACGGGCTCTTCGGACGCAGTGCCTGAACAATGTGCATCAGATGATGGTGGCCTTGAACATCTACGCCCTTGACAGCAAGGACAAGCTGCCCGCGTTTCCGAATGGTGTCGGCGCCTGGGCTTGGGACATTCCGGTTGACGTGACGGACCAGATGCTGGCCAGCGGATTGCAGAAAAAAACGTTTTACTGTCCCGGCACGGCACCCCGGTTTACGGACAACGACAATTTCGCCGGCGTCAACCCACCACCCGCTGCGAACTACAGCTTGTGGACCTTTGGCAACCCCGTATTCCGAGTGGCCGGCTATCTCTTTGCCTTTTCCGGTGGCGTGTTGTTGCGGGAGGAAAACAAGAACACCACCTTGCAGGCGGAGCTGGTCGGGCCTGCCGGCGGCGTGAAAACCAACGTCCCCAACACCGATCGCGTTGTCATTGCCGACGCGACGATCAGCGAGAATCCCATAGATAATGTCGCCGGTGCTGGCAGCTTCGTGAATGTAAACGGAGGCTACGCACCCAACGGCATAGCGAAGCCCCACATCAGTCCGCATTTGAAAGGCACGCGGCCCGATGGCGGGCATGTGGCGTTCAAAGACGGCCATGTGGTGTGGCGGAAATTCCAGGACATGCGCCAGCGTGCCATATCCGGTCGCGGCTTTTGGTGGTGAAATGTTCGATGAATGAAAATGAGTCGCAGCAGAACACGACCGCACTTTCAAAGTGGATTCACGCTGATTGAACTTTTAGTCGTCATCGCCATCATCGCGATTCTCGCCGCGATGCTCCTGCCCGCGCTGACACAGGCGAAGTTCCGCGCCCGGGTCACCAATTGCATTTCCAACTACCGCCAATGGGGCGTCGCCGTGAACCTTTACGCCAACCAGGATGCCAAGGACGCTTTCCCGCGTTTCGACAACGCGGCGCTCAACAACACCTGGGACGTGGATCGCCGGATGATCACCGATTTGGGACCGTTCGGGCTGACGGTGCCAATGTGGTTTTGTCCCGTGCGCCCGCAGCAATACACGGACGGCGTGGAGTGGTGCAAAAGAACTTTGCCGCCGATCGGCACCCACACGATGGGCACGTTGGACGATCTGGTGGCCTACGTGACGAGCGCGGGTTACGGCTTCGCGGTTTGCTTTCACGCCTGGTGGGTGCCGCGAATCGGCAACAGCGGGAATCCCGGCGCGGGCCGTCCGCCCACGTGGCCGAACGGACTTTATCCTGTGCCGCCGACCGCGCCGGCGGGCGTTGATCCGTGGCCGTCGCGCCAGAGCGGTCCCCAGCGCCAGCCCATTCTCACAGACCGTTCCGCCACTCTCGACAACCCCGACCCGCGTCAGGCCGGCGAAGCGCATCCGTACGGCGGAAGGATCAAGAGCACCAACCTGCTGTTCGGCGATGGCCACGTCGAGACTCACCGGGCGGCGTTGATCCAGATGCGTTACCGCGGCAACTACTACAATTTTTACTGAGCGTCGCCTGGCCCGGACTACACGCTGCTCACCTCAACGAATCTCGTGAACTGGCAACCCCTTTCACCACCAACCCAACGGCGATGCCGTTCAGCCTGACCATTACGAATATCCGTGACGCGCTTCGCTTTTATCGTCTCCAACTCGGCCCATGAAAACGAAATCAGTTCATCGTAGCGCAGACTTCCAAGTCCGCTATAGTGGCACGGGCGTCCCGCCCGTGCGATCCAGACAAACGACGCACGGGCGTCCCGCCCGTGCCACTACACGCCTTGCCGATTTGGAAATCGGCGACACAGCAGGTTTGGAAACCTGCGCTACGATCTGGCGCAAGCGTGCTGCGAGATTTGCGATGCTGGGGCTGGTTGCCCTTGCCGCGCTGAACTGCTGCTTCGCGCAACAGCCGGCAGAGTCGCTCTCCGACACGAATAAGTTTCCTCCGCTCGCGAACCTCACCACGCAACAGGACCACAAGCTGATGATGGAGTTGCTCGGAATCAAATCGCTGCGACCGGGCGCGAATCCCAACAACCCAAGCGCGACGAACGCGGTCAACTACGATGAGGCGAAGGCCAACTTGTATCCCAAGCTCCCTGATCCGCTTGTGCTGAAAAACGGCGACCGCGTGACGGGCGCCGAAATGTGGTGGAACAAGCGGCGGCCGGAAATCGTGGAAGACTTCAATCGTGAAGTTTATGGCCGCGTGCCGAAGAACGTGCCCGCCGTGAAGTGGGAACTGACGAGCACGACAAAGACGAACAATGGCGACGTGCCCGTTGTCATCAAACAACTCGTCGGTCGCGTGGACAATTCGTCCTATCCGCCGATCAGTGTGGACATCCAGTTGACGTTGACCACGCCGGCTGACGCGACAGCGCCCGTGCCGGTGATGATGGAGTTTGGTTTCGGCGGCTTCGGCGCGTTCGGAGGTTTTCGTCGTGGCACCAATTCTCCCGGCGGCACGAATGCTTTTCGTAGCGGACCGTTCGGCGCAGGCAGCGGGCCGACATGGCAACAGCAGCTTCTCGCCAAAGGTTGGGGCTACGCGATTGTCGTCCCGACCAGCGTTCAAGCCGACAACGGCGCGGGACTTACCAAAGGCATTATCGGTCTGTGTAACAAAGGCCAGCCGCGCAAGGCCGACGATTGGGGCGCGTTGCGCGCGTGGGCGTGGGGCGCGAGCCGCGCGCTGGATTATTTCGAAACCGACAAGGCGGTGGACGCGAAGCAGGTCGGCATCGAAGGCTTGTCGCGTTACGGCAAAGCCGCGCTCGTGACGATGGCGTACGATCAACGCTTCGCCATCGGCTTCATCGGTTCATCCGGCGAAGGTGGCGCCAAACTTCATCGCCACGTTTTCGGCGAGTTGGTGGAAAATCTCACCGGCTCGGGCGGATACCATTGGATGGCTGGAAGTTTTCTGAAGTACGGCGGGCCGCTCAATGCGGGAGACTTGCCGGTGGACGCGCATGAACTGATCGCGTTGTGCGCGCCGCGACCGACGTTCATCAGTTACGGGGCAGCCGAAGGGCCGGGCGCGGAAGGCAAATGGGTGGATCAACGTGGCAGTTTCATGGCGGCGGTCGCCGCCGGCCCGGTGTTCCGGTTGCTCGGCAAAAAAGATTTGGGCACGATGGAATTTCCGCCGGTCGAAACCGCGTTGACCGATGGTGAACTCGCTTGGCGCCAACACAGCGGCGGCCACACGACCGGCCCGAACTGGCCGACGTTCCTCAAATGGGCGGACCGCTACATCAAATCGCCCTCCGCAAACAAACCTTGAACGAAGTCACGATTGCACCATGCACCGAAATCCATGCACTCTCCCGGCGCAAGTCGCCTTGCAACGAGAACGGTTAGTCCGGGAACTGTGACAAAGAAAACACCACGAACTCGTGGCGACTCTCCATTTTCGCGCCAGCGTCTTGGAGTGCGATGGGTGAGGGGCGATGGCACACACCGCTTTGGCTTGGGTCGGCGAGTCGCGTGCGAAAGCGGTGTCAGCCCCGTTCCCGTCCAGCCACCGCACTCCAAGACCTTTCGGCGATCCGGTTGGCTCAAGAATCATCTCGCGGCAATTTTCCTCGTTCTTAACTTCTGTTGTGTTCAGCAAATCACCCTCGGCGCCGGCGGCCACTGGGTGACAACTTGGGGCTGCGGACTGCAATTGACTGAACCCGGAAATCTGCCGCCCACTCCGCTGGCCAACAGCACGCTGCGGCAATTCGTCCGCGTGACCACCGGTGGAAAACATTTGCGCGCGCGATTCTCCAACGCGTACGGAAACAGTTCGGTCACGATCAATTCTGCGCACGTCGCGTTGTCCGCTGGCGCAGGCAGCGCGGGCAATGGCGACATCAACACCGCCACGGACAAGGCTCTCACGTTTCGCGGCGCACCGTCCGTGAACATTCTCCCCGGCGAAGTAATTCTTTCCGATCCTTTCGATTACGATCTACCGGCGCAGACCAATCTCGCAGTGACCATTTATTTTGGAAACATTTCAGCCACCACCATCAACGGGCATCCTGGCTCGCGAACCACTTCTTTCATCATTGCCAGCAATGTAGTCTCAGCGGCGAGCATGACGGGAGCGGCGACAACCGCGCATTGGTACATCATCACGGGCGTTGACGTGCTGGCGGACGCGTCCAGTCGAGCGGTCGTGACGCTCGGCGACTCGATCACCGGCGGGCGCGGTTCGACCACCGACGGCAACGATCGCTGGCCCGACAATCTCGCGAAGCGACTCAGCACCAACGCTCCCACAGCGGGCGTGGCCGTGGTCAATATGGGAATCGGCGGCAACGCCATCTTCGGCGGGCTCGGTCCGGCGGCGGTGAACCGGTTTGATCGCGACGTGCTCGACCAAGGCGGCGTGCGCTACTTGATTGCTTTCGAGGGCGTCAACGACATCGGCGGCGTGAGCAGTGCCGGCGCTCCCGCGCTGACGACGAATCTGATCAACGCCTACACGCAATTCGCCAATAAAGCCCACGCTCTCGGCATTCGCGCGTATGGCGCAACGATCACGCCGTTCGGCGGGAATGGATATTCCACGCCGGCCCGCGAAACAGCACGGCAGACGGTTAACACGTGGTTCCGCACCAACACCATTTACGATGGCGTGATTGATTTCGACGCCATCGTGCGCGACCCGGTGACCCGGATCAACCTGCTCCCGGCCTACGACACCGGCGATCATTTGCATCTCAATCCCACGGGCTACCGGGCGATGGCTGATGCGATTGATTTGAACCTGTTCACTCGGTGACCGAGTGAGATAATACCGCCATGAACCAATCCGGGATCTCTACTCCAAACCCGACATGTAGCATGAACCTCAAACTCTGAACCCCTCTTTATGAAAACCAACCCAGTAAACAGCACTCTCCTTTGTTTCGCTCTTTTGACGGCGCCGTGCGGTCTTGCCCAGGAGAGCCAGCCTGGCGACGCCGGACAGCCAGCCAGCTCGAACATCCCCGGCCAGCAATACCCGCGCATTCATTCCGATCTTCGGGCGACGTTTTGGATCAAAGCCCCTGGTGCGCAGAAGGTGGAACTGGACCTCGGCGGGCGTTATCCGATGCAGTCCGACAGCAACGGAGTCTGGACCGTCACGACGGCCCCGCTGGTGCCGGGCTTTCATTATTACTCTGTTATCATAGACGGCGCGACGGTTGGTGATCCCGCCAGCGAAACCTTTTATGGCATGGGCCGGCAAGCGAGCGGGATTGAAGTGCCGTCGAAAGGCGAGGATTTCTACGACGTCAAGGATGTGCTCCACGGTGAAATCCGGGAGCGCCCATATTTTTCCAAGACGACGGATTCCTGGCGGCGCATCTTTGTCTATACTCCGCCGAGCTATGACTCCAACCGCGATGCGCGGTATCCGGTGCTCTATCTCCAGCATGGCGCCGGGGAGGATGAGCGGGGCTGGGTGGTGCAAGGCCGGGTGAACCACATCATGGACAACCTGATCGCCGAAAGGAAGGCCAAGCCCATGATTATCGTGATGGAGAAGGGCTATGCGCGAAAACCGGGCGAGCCGGAAGTCCCGCTGCGGCCGCCATCGGGAACCAACTCCATGCCGCGCGATTTCAGCCGCATGTTCAGCACGCTGGAAGAGGTCTTCATCAATGACCTCATCCCATTCATTGACGCCACCTACCGTACTCGCACCAATCGGGAGGACCGGGCGATGGCGGGACTTTCGATGGGAGGCATGCAGACGTTTACCATTGGACTCAGGCATTTGGACACGTTTGCTTACTTCGGCGGATTCAGTGGCGCGGGCGGCGGATTTAGCGGCGGAACGTTTGACCCTAAGACGTCGCACGGCGGCGTGATGGCGGACGCGAAGGCGTTCAATGAGAAGGTCCGGGTGCTTTTCATGAGCATTGGAACCGCCGAGGGCGAGCGGTTCTACAACAGCGTAAAGAAGTATCGCGATGCCCTGGAACAGGCGGGCATCAAAACGGTTTACTACGAATCGCCCGGCACGTCGCACGAATGGCTGACTTGGCGTCGAAGCCTGCGCGAGTTTGCTCCGCTCCTGTTTGCGGACTCCACAGCCGCCGCGAGCGGTGAGCGTCCGCGTCGCGGGCCGGGAGGTTTTGGCGGGCCAATTGAGCTAAAGCCTGACGACAAACCGGCTTTCGACGATCCGCCGTCCGGATTCGACAAGAAGCGCGATGACATTCCGCACGGCAAGCTGGAGATGATCGAATACGAGTCCAAAACGGTGGGCACAACGCGCAAGATGCAGGTCTATACGCCGCCCGGTTATTCGAAGGACAAGAAGTATCCCGTGCTGTACCTGCTCCATGGCATCGGCGGGGACGAAACGGAGTGGCAGCGGTTTGCGACGCCTGACGTCCTACTCGATAACCTCATTGCCGACGGCAAGGCCGTGCCGATGATCATTGTGATGCCCAATGGCCGGGCCCAGAAGAACGACCGGGCGGAAGGCAACGTTTTCGCCGCGGGACCGGCCTTTGCAGTCTTCGAACAGGATCTGCTCAAGGATGTGATTCCGGCCATCGAGTCGCGGTATTCAGTGCAAGCCGACCGCGAACACCGGGCGCTCGCCGGGTTGTCCATGGGCGGCGGCCAATCGTTGAACTTCGGTTTGGCTCACCTCGACACCTTTGCGTGGGTTGGCGGTTTCTCGTCAGCGCCGAACACCAAGCCGCCCGAGCAACTCGTGCCTGACCCCGCAGCCGCGAGCAAGCAACTGAAGCTGTTGTGGCTATCGTGCGGTAACAAGGATGGATTGATCCGGATCAGCCAGGGCGTTCATGGCTATCTCAAGGAAAAGCAGGTGCCGCACATCTGGCACGTGGACGGCAACGGCCACGACGCAACTCACTGGAGAAACAACTTGTGGCTGTTCTCGCAACACGTCTTCAAATAAGCACAAAGATAACCTGGCAAAGTGAGTAAAACGATTTTGCTTTTTTGAGCGATCAGATCACCGCTACCAAGTGAACCTCTGCATTCTGCAATCGAACCAAGGCTGACTATGACCCGGCTTGTTGGGAGCATCCTGTTTGCGGTGGCTGTGAGTACGGCCCTGGCATCCGCTGCTGCCCGTGAGCGCATTTGCATCAATGACAACTGGCGTTTCACCAAAGGCGATCCGATCAACAGCACCGTGAGTTTGCTTTACGACGTTCGTCCGGAGGTGAGGGACAGGAGAGACGACAGAGCGGCGGACGCCGAACCCACGAAGGCGGAGAAAATTGCGGCTGCGAACCGGACTGTGCTCAAGCCGTGGATTCTGCCCACCGGAAACGCCTTCATCAAAGACTCCGCCAAGCGCCATACCCGCCCTGACGGAAAGCCGGGCGATGTCTCCTATACGCAACGCGACTTCGACGACGGTTCATGGCGAAAACTGAACCTGCCGCACGATTGGGCGATTGAGGGGCCTTTCAATGTCAACCGTGCAGATGGTGTTGGTGGAGGCATGGGCCGTCTGCCCAGTCCGGGCATCGGTTGGTATCGCAAGAAACTCGACATCCCGGCGAGCGACACGGGCAAATCCATCTTCCTCGGTGTGGACGGCGCGATGTCCTACGCGATGGTGTGGTTGAACGGACACATCGTCGGCGGCTGGCCGTATGGCTACACGTCGTGGCGCGTTGACCTCACGCCCTACATCGTGCCGGGCGGCGAGAACCAACTCGCGATCCGCCTGGACAATCCGCCCGACTCGTCACGCTGGTATCCTGGTGGCGGCATCTATCGCAACGTCTGGTTGACCAAGACTCATCCGGTTCACGTGGGCCAGTGGGGAACGTATCTGACCACGCCGGAAGTCTCACGCGAACGCGCCACCGTGAATTTGAAGGTTACGGTGGACAACGATTCGCAACAGAACGCGAACGTGAGCGTGGCGTCGGAAATTTTTGCGTTGGATTCGAATGGCAAGCGAACCGGTCCCGCAGTGGCGAAAGTTGCTCCAGTCAATTTGCAAATTACATCAGGCGAGAGCACCGTAGCCGAAGGCAACGCTGTCGTCACGAATCCAAAACTTTGGGGACCGCCACCGAAGCAGCAACCGAATCGCTACGTTGCGATCACGACCATTTCAAAAGATAGCCAAGTCGTGGATCGCTACGAAACCCGCTTCGGCATCCGCGAGGTGCGCTTCGATCCCAACCACGGAATTTTCGTCAACGGCGAGCGCATCCGCATCCAGGGCGTCAATCAGCATCACGATCTCGGCGCACTCGGTGCGGCCTACAATCACCGCGCGGCACAACGCCAGCTTGAAATCCTGCGGGAAATGGGCTGCAACGCCATCCGTATGAGCCACAATCCGCCAGCGCCTGAGTTGCTGAAGTTGACCGACGCGATGGGCTTTCTGGTAGTGGACGAGATTTTTGATTGCTGGGAGCGGAAGAAAACGCCGCTGGATTTTCACCTCATCTTCCCAGAGTGGCACGAGCAGGATATGCGCGCATTTATCCGTCGGGATCGGAATCATCCCTCGGTGTTTCTGTGCAGCATCGGCAACGAAGTCGGCGAACAATACACCGGCGAGGAAGGCGCGGCAGTGGCCAAACGGCTTCACGACATCGCCAAGGAAGAAGACCCCACGCGGCCCACCACCACGGCGATGAACTATGCCAAGCCGAACATGCCGCTGCCCAAAGCCGTGGACGTTATCAGCTTGAATTACCAGGGCGAAGGCATCCGCGACACGCCCGGGCACGCCGAACTCAGAGGCATTCGCACGCCGCCGCAATACCCTGTGTTCCACGAAGCGTTTCCCGACAAGCTCATCATCAGCAGCGAGACTGCCGCCGCGCTGAGTTCGCGCGGGACTTATCTGTTCCCCGTCGTGGACGCCACCAGCGCGCCCGTGAAGAACGGCTCGGGCGGCGACTCCAGGAAACAACACGTCAGTGCCTACGAACTTCACGCGGCGGACTTCGGTTCGTCGGCGGACAAGGTTTTCGCCGCGCAGGACAAGCATCCGTATGTGGCTGGCGAATTCGTCTGGTCCGGCTGGGATTATCTCGGCGAACCGACGCCTTACTACGGCGCGCGCAGTTCGTATTTCGGCATCATTGACCTGGCGGGCTTCAAGAAAGACCGATTCTATCTCTACCAATCGCGCTGGCGACCGGATTTTCCGATGGCGTACATCCTGCCGCATTGGACCTGGCCGGAGCGCGAAGGGCAGGTGACGCCCGTTCACGTCTTCACGTCCGGCGACGAAGCCGAGTTGTTCCTCAACGGCAAATCGCTCGGTCGAAAAAAGAAGGGCCAATACGAATATCGCCTCCGCTGGGACGATGTGGTTTACAAGCCGGGCACGCTCAAGGTCGTTACCTACAAAAACGGTGGGAAGTGGGCCACGGCAGAAACAAAGACGGCGGGCGAGCCAGCCAGGTTCAAACTCGAACCTGACCGAAACGAGATTCGCGCGGACGGCGACGATTTGTCATTCGTGACGGTGACCGTCACGGACAAAGCGGAATTGATGTCGCCGCGTGCGGACAACCGAATTCATTTCGACATCGAAGGCCCGGGAGAAATCATCGCCACGGACAACGGTGATCCGACGAGTTTTGAGTTGTTTCAATCGCACGACCGCAATGCGTTCAACGGACTTTGTCTCGTGATCGTTCGCAGCAAATCTGGAGAACTGGGAAAGATCAAGCTCACGGCAAAGGCCGACGGTTTGAAAATTGGCGCGGCTTCAATCAAGACCACATCGGAAGGAAATTGAAAGTTCCACTCAAATTAAAACCAGATTATGTTTGTCTGAAACCAAATAACAAATGAAGAAAGTTACCACGCTCCTGTTTTTTGCAACTGCGGCGGTTTCCTGCGTCGCTGCCAATCCAACCTTCACGATTGACGCGGGTCATCCGGTGGGAAAGGTCAGCCCGAAGCTCTACGGATTGATGACCGAAGAGATCAACCACTGCTACGATGGCGGACTTTACGCCGAGTTGATTCGCAACCGCGCATTTCTGGACAACGCCACGACGCCAGTTCACTGGTCGGTCCTGAGCAACAACAACACGGACGCAACCATCGCGCTCGACACGGCCAATTCGTTGAATGATAAACTCACGACGAGTCTGCGGCTAACGGTAACGAAAGCGTCGAAAACTCAGCCAGCGGACGTGGCGAACAGCGGCTACTGGGGGATTCCCGTGCATCCGAACACGCGTTATCGTGCCACGCTGTTGGCGCGGGGCGAACCGGGTTTCAACGGCCCAGTCACCGTTTCCATCGTGAGCGAAGACGGGCGCACTATTTACGCGACGGAGAAGTTTTCCGGACTCGCGGCCGAATGGAAAAAATTTGAACTGACTCTCAAGACAGGCAGGGTCAAACCCACGGCGAAGGCGCGTTTAGTAATTACGCTCGACCGGCCCGGCACGGTTTGGTTCGGTTTGGTCTCGCTCTTCCCGCCAACCTGGAATGATCGCCCGAACGGCCTGCGAAAGGATTTGATGCAGATGTTGGTGGACTTGAATCCCAAGTTCCTGCGTTTCCCCGGCGGCAATTACCTCGAAGGCGATACGATTGAAACGCGGTTCGAATGGAAGAAGACGCTCGGCCCGCTCGAAGAACGTCACGGCCATCCGTGCCCGTGGGGCTATCGCTCGACGGACGGTCTCGGACTTCTGGAATTTCTCGAATGGTGCGAGGACATGAACGCCGAGCCGGTGCTGGCGGTTTACGCCGGTTATTCGCTCAAAGGCGCATACGTCAAACCCGGTCCCGATCTCGAACCGTTTGTGCAAGAGGCGCTGGAAGAAATTGAATACGTCATCGGCGACACCAAGACGACTTGGGGCGCGCGGCGGGCGAAGGACGGCCACCCGAAGCCATTCAAGCTCGCCTACGTTGAGATCGGCAACGAAGACTGGTTTGACAAATCAAGGAGCTACGACAGACGATTCGCGCAATTTCATGACGCGATCAAGGCCAGGTATCCACAGCTCAAAACCATTTCCAGCGTCGGCAACGAACAACCGGAAAACATGCGTGTCCACAGCCGCAAACCCGACATGATTGACGAGTTTCTCCGCATGTCGCCGGACTACGCGCGCAAATACGACCGCAATGGCCCGGAGATTTTCGTCGGTGAATGGGCTGCACACGAAGACGGAAGGATCAAACCGTGGTCCCCCGGCGCTCGACAGCAAGCGCCCACGCCTTCGATGAAAGCGGCGATTGGCGACGGCGTGTTCATGGCGGCGATGGAGCGGAGCGCCGATCTGATCAAGATGCAATGTTACGCGCCGTTATTGGTGAACGTGAATCCCGGCGCGCGCCAATGGCGGCCCGACCTCATTGGTTACGACGCGATTTCCTCCTACGGCTCGCCGAGTTATTACGCCCTCCAGATGTTCAGCCGGAATGTCGGCGACGAAATTTTGTCCGTCGCCTCCTCGGAAACTTCTGTGCAAGGTTGCGCTACTCGCGACAGCAAGGCGGGCGAAATCATCCTCAAGTTGGTGAATCCGCAGACGAATGCGGTGTCGCTGAACATCGAAGTCAAAGGCGTCACCGCGCTCAGTTCCAGAAGCAGCGCCATCACTCTGGCTGGCAGACCCGAGGACACTAACTCGATCACGGAACCGCACAAGGTTGTCCCGGTCACGAGCAAGGTGCGCAGCGTGAAGCCCCGCTTCGCCTACACGCTGCCACCGAACAGTATCGTGGTGTTGAAACTCAAGGTGCGATCGCTTCTTTGATCCGGGTAGCCTCCAACGAACGGACGCGCCCGGACATTGGCCCACGGGGCGGTTTCGTTTGCATGGGCATCCCGGCAGGTCGTTGCAACTTCCCGGACTTGCCCTCTTCATCGGTGATGGTGCTCAATCGACGCCATCGTGCGCGACCCGGACAAACCTGCTCTCGACTTACGACACCGGCGATCACTTGCATCTCAACCTACGGGCTACAAAGCGATGGCTGATGCGCTTGATTTATATCTGTTCACTCGATGACCGTGGGACGCAACACCGTCCATGATTTGATCTTGTTTCATTCTTTTGTTTGCAGTCGTCGCCGGATTTGCCATCATAGCCGCAGACTCCCCGCGCGCGCGAATTTCCATCAACGACCACTGGCGGTCCGCCAAAGGCGACTCGACAAACAACACCGTGAGCCTGCTCTGCGACTGTGCGGGAACAACAGAACATCCGCCGCGGGTTTGCGGCTCACTTGTGACGGATTGGCAATGGAGCGCCTGTGGCGTCTGGACAACCGATGAGCGAGTGTTTGCCTCCAAATCCTGTGTAAAAAAAGGCGGTCACCGCTTCCTCCTCCTCCTCGAATCTCCAATTTCGATTCGGAGGAGGACAAGGACGAACCATTGTCCCTGACGTTTGAGACAGCCCTTTGAAACTTGCCCGATGTCGCTTGCCTGGTTCCGGCCCAAGCGCTATAACAAGACCGGTGTCGCAAACGTAAGATTCCTTATGTCACAATTTGGCCGCCAAACGCTCAACACCAGCAAGGTTCTGTGTGTGATCATGGGCGGAGGGCAGGGGTCGCGGCTCTTCCCGCTCACCAAGGACCGCGCCAAGCCAGCGGTGCCGCTGGCCGGGAAGTATCGGATCGTGGACATTCCCATCTCCAACTGCATAAACTCCGGTTTCCGCCGAATCTACATATTGACGCAATTCAATTCAGCCTCGCTGCACCGGCATATCTCGCAGTCGTACAAGTTCGACCAGTTCTCCAGCGGGTTTGTCGAGATGCTGGCGGCGCAGCAAACGTTCACGGACGCGTCCTGGTACGAAGGCACTGCCGACGCCGTGCGCAAGAACCTGATCCACTTTCTCAACCACGACTTCGATTACCTGCTGATCCTGAGCGGAGATCAATTGTATCGGATGGATTTTCGCCACATCGTCGGGCAGCACAAGGACACCGGCGCGGACATCACGATTGCAACCATTCCGGTCGCGCGCACGGAGGCGCAGTCGCTGGGGATCATGCAGATCAACGAGGAACGGCGCATCACGCGCTTCGTCGAAAAACCCAATGACCCCGCCGTCCTCGACTCGCTGCGGCTGCCGCCCCTGTGGTATCCCAAACTCGGAATCAGCGGCGGGCCGGAACTTTTTCTGGCTTCGATGGGCATTTACGTGTTCAACCGTGAAGTGATTCGCGGGTTGCTGGACAACACGCTCACTGACTTTGGCAAGCACGTCATCCCGCGGGCTATTGATTCGCAACAGGTTTACTCGCATGTCTTCCAAGGCTATTGGGAAGATATCGGAACGATCCGTTCGTTCTTCGAAGCGAACCTTGATGTCGCCTCCGAATTGCCGCGCTTCAATTTTTTCGACATGGGCGCGCCGATTTTCAGCCGCCCGCGGTTTTTGCCCGGCTCGAAGATCAACGGCGCGCAAATTGATCACGCCGTCGTTGCCGACGGCTGCATCATCAACCAGGCGAAGATCACGCAGAGCACCATCGGCCTGCGCATGCTGGTGGGCGCTGGCACGGAATTGAAACGCGTGGTGGCGCTGGGCTGCGACTACTACGAATCGCTCGAATCCATCAGCCAGCACGAGCGCGCCGGCAAACCGCGCATCGGCATCGGCACTGGCTGCCGGATTGAGAACGCCATCATTGATAAGAACGCGCGCGTCGGCGACAACGTCGTGATTTCGCCCGCGGGCAAACCGGAGAACCTCGACCATCCGCTTTATTACATCCGCGATGGCGTGATCATCATTGCCAAGAACGGAGTCATTCCGCACGGGACAGTGATTTGAAACGGGAACGTGATGCGTGAAGCGTGAAGCGTGAGGGGAACGCGGGTGGGGCAAAGCCGCGCAGGCCTGGACCATGAAGCAAAGCAACTTTCCATCGCGCTCTGCTTTCACACTGGTGGAGCTGCTCGTGGTTATTGCAATCCTTGCCATCCTCGCTGCGCTCTTGTTGCCCGCAGTGCTGAGGGCCAAGGAGAAGGCGAAAGCGACGACGTGCCTGAATAACATGCGCCAGATTGGATTGGCTTCGTTCGTGTACGCCCACGAGAACAACGACACGCTTGTTCCGCTGGCGCGGCTCGTTACGCCGTATCCTTCTGATTTGATTGTGCCGTATCCGCCGCACGTTTGGTGGATGGATACGCTGAAGGGAAATCTCGGCAACAACGGGAAGGTTTTCTCCTGCCCGAATGTGCCGCGCGTCCAGGCCGGAAGACCGCTCACCAATCTTTTGGGCATCGCGATGAATTTCAATCAGCTCGGCCGCTTTCCCGATGACCAACATCCGGCAGTATCCGGCGGAGTGAAGTTGCTGAATGTCCGACACCCGGCCGATAGCGTAATTTTTGGCGACGCGGCGTACGTGAGGAACCCTTTTGAACCCAATGCCGACCTGTGGCAGCCCGATGTGGGACGTGCCTATACCTGGACGGATTTCGGCGTATGGCTTTTCTGTGTGCCGACTGCGCCGAACGGACAATGGACGCGCAATTGCACCCGCATCATCAACCGGCACACCGCACGCGCGAACTGCGGGTTCGTTGACGGGCATGTAACCGCGACGAAGTCCAGCGCGTTAGGCTGGCAGTACCCCGAAGGCGACCCGCAGGCGCTGTGGGATCGGCAGTAACTCCGGCCAATGACACGGGCCGTAAAGACTGACGGCCACGCGATCGCGTCCCGCGGTAGTTTTGCGTCATTTACCTTCCGTTGGTTGCCTGCTAAAGAATCCATGTGCTCAACGACGCTGCTATTTGGAAGTCTCTGACCGCACACCATCGGCTCACGCTCATTGCCGGGCCATGCGTCATCGAGAATGAAAAGCTTTGCCTGTGGGTCGCCGCCGCGCTGAAGCGAACCTGCGACCGGCTCGGCATTTTTTACGTCTTCAAGGCGAGCTTCGACAAAGCCAATCGCACTTCGGCGAAATCATTCCGCGGACCGGGTTTGGAAGCCGGATTGAATGTGCTGGCCAAAGTGCGCGCCGAGGTTGGTGTGCCCGTGTTGACCGACGTTCACACCGAGGCACAGGCTGCCATCGCCGGGGAAGTTGTGGACATCCTCCAAATCCCGGCGTTCCTGTGCCGGCAGACGGATTTGATCGAGGCGGCGGTCGCCACGGGCAAAATCCTGAACCTCAAGAAAGGCCAGTTTCTCTCGCCGGCGGAAATGGGGCGCGTAGCGGAGAAGGCCAGGAATGCAGGCGCCAAAAGAATTCTCCTCACCGAACGCGGCAGTTCATTTGGTTATAACAACCTCGTCGCCGATATGCGCTCGATTCCGATCATGAAGCGATTTGGCTTTCCGGTCATTTTTGACGCGACCCACTCGGTGCAACTGCCCGGCGGCGGCGGCGACAAGTCCGGTGGCCAGCGGGAATTCGCCCCGGTGCTTGCCCGTGCCGCGCTGGCGGCGGGCGCCAACGGCATTTTCATCGAAACCCACCCGCGCCCCGACCGCGCGCTCAGCGACGGGCCGAACATGATTCCGCTCATTGAAATGCCCGGGCTGCTCAAGGGGCTGGCTAAAGTGTTCAAGGTGGCAAAAGCGTGAACATCGAACATCCCACATCCAACGCCCAACATCCAACCGCGGAGCACGGCGGCCCGCATTGGTTGTTCGGTGTTGGATGTTGGATGTTGGATGTTTCCAAATTCTGACCTTCAGGCCATGTCCACACGCATCCGTCCTTCGCTCACTGCCCGATTGGCCAATGTCAAAATTCTCCTCTGCGATGTGGACGGCGTGTTGACGGACGCCTCGATTTTCATTGGCGGCGACCAGGAGATCAAGCGATTCAACATTCTGGACGGATTGGGCCTCGTGTTGTTGCGGCGCGTGGGCATCAAAACCGGCTGGATTTCCAACCGCCCTTCGACGGCGACGAGACTCCGCGCTGACGAATTGAAAATAGATTTCCTCGTCCAGCAGAAGGACAGTAAAGTGGCCGCTGTTGAAAGCATCCTGACGCGAACCGGCTTCTCGTGGGCGGAGGTTTGTTACGTGGGCGACGACATCGTGGACTTGGGCGTGTTGAAGCGCGCGGGTGTGGCGGTGGTGGTGGCCAATGGCGTCGCGGAAACGAAAGCCCTCGCACACTACGTGACGAAGACAACGGGCGGATGCGGTGCCGTGCGCGAGGTGGTGGAACTGATTTTGAAGGCGCAAAACAAATGGGCCCGGCTCGTGGCGGATTACGCCGCTTGAAATTGTGACACGCGCAACAGCGAGAAAATTGATGTTGAGGCTGGCGGGTGCGGCGCTGGTCCTGGCGGCCGCGCACGGCGGTCGCGCGCAGGCCCAGGCGTCGCGCGGGGGAGCGATAAGTAACTACATAATCAGCGAGTACTACCCTGAGCCGCACCACACTCAAATGAAGTACCGGTTGACCGGCGCAACGGGCCAACCAGAAGGTGATGGCAAATTGCGGCTCACCCAAATGAAACTGGAACCGTTCAGTGATGACGGCACGCGCGAAATGGTGGTCGAGGCGCCGGATTGCATTTACGAAACGTCCAAGCGCGTCGCCAGTTCCCCGGGCCGGTTGCGGGTGCAGACTGGCGACGGACGATTCTCCGTTGAGGGCGCAGGTTTCCGCTGGCAGGGCAACGAATCGTTTTTGACGATTTCCAATCAAGTCCGGTCTTTGCTCCAGCGCGCCACCAACGCGCCCGGCGCGGAAGCAAAACCGCCGCTTGTGATCACTTCCCGCCGGTTCGAGTTCGACCTGCCCAAACGCCAGGGTATTTTTCGCGAACAAGTTCACGGGGACGACCCGGAAATGGAATTCACCTGCGGTCTGCTGACAGCCAGCGCATCAACCAACGTCCAGTCCTTTGATCTGCTGGTAGCGGAAACCGGGGTGGTGATCTCTAACAAACTGGACGGGCTGCGAGCACAGGGAGACCGCGCGGTCTATACGCGGGCCGATGAAGTCATGGAACTCATTGGCCATGCTGCCATGAAACAAGAACAGCGGGAAGGTCATGCCGACCGCGCGGTCATCCGCCGGCTGGAAAAAAGTCTCGAGGCTGAAGGCAAAGTCACCATGAAGCTGCCGCGTGAGTCGCTCGGCTTGGGCGGCTTCTTTCTTACAACCACCAAAACCAACCCACCTCCAACACATCCGACGAGGGAAGAATCGCCGGTGCCGACCAACAGTTCGCCGCTCGTGGATTTGTTTGCCGATCACTTTCAATCTCAATCGAACTTCACCGTGGCGGAAGGGGCGGTGTGGGTCGTTGATGCCACGAACCAGTTGACTTGCGACAAGCTCACCGTGCAATCAGCTACGCCCGCGTCATCGGAAGAGACCGCTATCGCAGAAGGTCATGTGGTCGTCAGCCGGGGAGAACAGGGCCATCGCCTTCGCTCGAACCGCGCAGTTTACACGAAATCCGACGAGAGGATCGTCTTCACTGAAGGGCCGGAATGGGAACTGGAACAGAGCGAAGGTCGCGCCGACCGGGTAACGATTCACAATCCGACCAGCGCGATTCACGCGGAAGGGAACGTGGCGGCGAAGATCACATTGCCGCCGCAACAAGGATCGTTCCTGAAGTTTTTTCCAGACGCGGCGAACACCAACAGCGCCCCCCAGGTCATCGAGGTTTTTTCGAGGGAACTCAACGCCAGGGACCGGCTGGTGACGTTTCTGGGTGACGCGCACGCCCATGAATCGCCGCTCACCGGGAGCGAACCACGCTTGCGGAGCGATGTGCTGGAGGTGCGTTTCGGAACGAACGTGCATCAAGTGGAGAGCATTCAGGCGCGGACGAACGTGATTTGCGAACAGGGAATTCCCGGCGTGACTAAGGGCACGAATGTGTATCGCAAGCTCACCACGAGCACGCTCACAGTGTGGTCGGATTCTCCGGCAGACGGACTGTCAAATTTCCTGGCTGAGGGAGGCGTGCAGGTCGAGCAACCCGGAAGCGTCGCCAGAGGTGAGCGGGCCACCTACACGGCAGCTACAGACCTGTTGGAGATGACGGGCCGTCCCATACTGGAAACTCCGCAAGTGATCATCACCGACGCGCGCACATTGATTTGGGACAAGGCCAACAACGGTTTCTCCGCCACCGCCCCTTACAAGATCAAGCTGCGGCTCGATGCATTGAAAAAGGTTTCCGCCAAGCCGAAGCCATGATTTTATGCGCGCTGTGCAGAAACAGCTCGAAGTGAAATTACCTTCACCAGCAGATGGTGCAGCCGGAGCGGCCGACGGCGCGTTGCTAAGCACGGAAAAGCTCGTGAAGGAATACCGCCAACGCCGCGTGGTCAACGGCATCTCCATCACCGTGGCGGTGGGCGAAATCGTGGGGCTGCTGGGTCCCAACGGCGCGGGCAAGACCACGACATTCAACATGGTCGTCGGCTTGGTCAAACCGGAAGAAGGCGTGGTGCGTTTTCAAGACCGCGACATCACGCGCCTGCCGATGCACAAGCGCGCGCGGCTGGGCATCGGCTATCTCACGCAGGAGCCGTCAGTGTTTCGCAAGCTCACGGTCGAGGAAAACATTCTCGCCATTCTCGAAACCTGCAAGATGAAGAGCGACGAGCGGGCGGTGCGGCTCAAGTATCTGCTCGATGAACTTGATCTCACCCCGCTTGCCGGCAGCAAAGCTTACACGCTCAGCGGTGGCGAAAAGCGGCGGCTGGAAATCACCCGCGCGCTGGTCACCAGCCCGAAGCTGATGCTGTTGGACGAACCGTTCAGCGGCATTGATCCGATCGCGGTTTACGAAGTCCAGAAAATCGTGCGGCGACTGAAGGAGCGCGGTTTGGGAATATTGATCACGGACCACAACGTGCGCGAAACTTTGAAGCTGGTGGACCGCGCTTATCTGATCCACAAAGGCGAAGTGGTCTATGAAGGTGCGGCGGACCAGTTGGTGAACGACCCGAAGGCGCGCGAGATCTATCTCGGGCCGGAATTTAACATGTGAAACCAAAGACGTGACGCGTGATGCGTGATCCGTGGGCCGGATCGGACGCTTTCACGCATCACGCATCACGCATTAACGAATCCATGCAACACGACGCTGTCACCGTTGAGCGGTTCTACACCGAACACTCTGGTTCATTGCAACTGCGCTTGACCGCCGGCGGCGGCGGCCTCAAACGCATCATCCACGAGCCAACCGTCAATCGCCCGGGCCTGGTGTTGACGGGCTTCACCAGGTATTTTGCGCACCGCCGCGTTCAAGTCATCGGAAACGCGGAGGCGTTCTATCTCAAATCCCTGATGCCGGAGCAGTGCGCGAAGCGGTACGAAATTTTTTTCTCACACCGCCTGCCGTGCGTCGTGTTCAGCCGCAGTCTCCGGCCGGACAAATTGTTTCTCAAAGCGGCCGAGGCCGTGGACGCCCCCATCTTTCAGTGCCCGCTCATCACAATGAAATTCATCAACCTGGCCACGCTGGCGCTGGAGATGATGTTCGCCCCGCGCGGCACGGAAATGGGCAGCATGGTGGACATCCTCGGCGTGGGCGTAATCATCCGCGGCGAGAGCGGCATCGGCAAGAGTGAAACTGTGCTGGCGCTCATCGAGCGCGGCTACAGCCTGGTGGCCGATGACGTGACCAAAGTCACGCTCGTTGACGGACGGGATGTCATCGGCACGAGCGCAGAGTTGACCCGCAATCACATGGAAGTGCGCGGCATTGGCATCATCAACGTCGCGGCGATGTTCGGCGTCAAATGCATCCGCAGCGAGAAACGCGTGGACCTCGTCATCACGCTCAAGGCGTGGAACGAAGTGACGGACGTGGACCGGCTGGGCATGGAGCAGGAGTTCGTTAAAATCCTTGGCGCGGATGTGCCGCACATCACCATCCCGGTGCGGCCGGGCCGCGACCTGGCGCGGCTCATCGAAGTGGCGGCGTTCCAGACCAAGCTCAAATCGGCGGGTCAGAACGCGGCCAAGGAATTGAACGACCGGCTCGTGGCCAAGATGGCCGCGGCGAGCAAACCGTAGAATTGGTAATAGTACAGTTTGTTTTTTTATGGGGCGAGCGTCCTCGCGAGCCGGCTCGTCGGTAGCCTCGCCCACCACTCCAGAAGCGAAAACGCGGTGATGATTCACCGAGCAAAGCCCAATGCCAAATCCACTCGCCGAACAACGCCCCGCGCCACGTCAACAGAATTGGAGACCACGCCCCCCTCGCTTGCGTCTTGGACTGCGGTGACGGAGTCGGCGAAGTCACCGCTTTGGCTCTGGCAGCGCTCGAGGCTACGAACCCGCCGACAGTTCCGCCCCACCCGAAAGCGGCGACTGCGAAGACTCCGTCGCCGCAGTCCAAAAGCTCGCGCCAGTTTGTCGCCGCCAAACCGCTTATTTCCGTCATTTTCGCTGCTCGGCAGCTTTCGTTTCGATTGTGAAAACACGCGCTTGCGACGATTAGCGGTTTGAACTCTTTCCCGCCCGCTGTTACGAATCAGACGTGAGCGACGTGACCCGATTGTTGAATGCCGTCGAGCAGGGCGATCCCAAAGCTGCGGAGGAACTATTGCCGCTGGTGTACCAGGAGCTCAGAAAACTCGCCGCCGCCAAGATGGCCCAGCAACCCGACGGACAGACACTTCAGGCCACCGCGCTCGTCCACGAAGCCTGGCTGCGCCTGGTCGATGGCCCCAACCGCCAGTATGCGAGCCGCCGCCATTTCTTCGCCGCCGCGGCGCAGGCGATGCGGCATCTGCTGATCGAACGAGCCCGGCGCAAATTGCGCGAACGCCATGGGGGCGTGCTCCAGCGAGTTGACGTTGATGACGTGGAAATAGCCGCGCCGGCAGATGACGAACGGTTGCTCCAGATCAACACCGCCCTGGAAGAGCTGGCTCTGTTGGCGCCCGACAAGGCGGAGGTCGTGAAGCTTCGCTTTTTCGTGGGCCTTGACGAAAAGGAAATCGCCGAGCTGCTCAATCTCTCGCCCCGGACCGTCGAGCGGTACTGGTCCTACGCCAAGGCCTGGCTGTTCGAACGAATTCCGAAATAGACC
>CAZNOE010000023.1:2449-21283 GCA_964574525.1 uncultured Bifidobacteriaceae bacterium | reverse complement strand
GGTCCAGGAGAGTCCCGGACGGCGGCGACTGCGCCACAAACCGCGCGCGTGTATCCAACCACGGAAATGGCCGCAGGCAATTCCAATTCATAGGTTCGTTCCACTCACCTGCGCAGCGTCGCAAGCTCGGGGGACGTTACATGTGAGCTTTATTGCGAACCTCGACACTCTAGGGCTAAGCCGAAAAGGTGTAAAGGGTGCGAGTCCTCCCGGAAGAGAAGGTGTCAGCGACAATCGCGCCGAAGGATTTGCAAACAGGCGGCGCTTCGTCGCCCAGTTGATTCCGGAATCGTCCGGGCCGCTTGCCCCGAGCCGTCCGCGCATGCGGGCACCCAATCACAGCCCATTTCCAGTTGTCTTTGTGGTTTGAGAAAAGCATAATTCCCAAACGATTTGGTTCGTCGCAATGTTCTCTCAGGCCACTTTATAAACGATGGATACCGGGAATAGAAGCCGGCGTGTAACTCCCGCCAGCAGCACCACCGATGACGCACCCATGGCCGAACCGGCATATCTGTCAAAATCCAATATGCGTTTCCGAAATCGGGAGGGTTTGTCCTTTTTCGGTCAGCCTGTTTTGAGGCTGGCAATCGCAATACTTCTGCTGCTCTTCGCCAGTGCAATTCTCTACCAAATGGTGGACGATAACCTTGGAATCGGCTGGCCCAACAATGTCATCAGGAACTGGGATCAATATGGTCTGCTGACGCTGAAGGGGCGACTGGTGATTAATCCGGGTGGGGCCGCCGCGTTGAGTCAACCAGATTACTATGGCGGGCATCGCGCAGCCAGCCTTTATCCGGCTTTCGTTCTGAGACGAGCATTCGCGTGGACGGGCGCGGGCATGCTGCCCGTTCTCATCACCTTGAGTTTGGGAGTATCCGTTTCCGTCTGGTGGTTGATGGGCCGAAGTGATCTCGCGCTGCTTACGGCGTGCGCCGCAGGCCTCTGTCCGGGTTATCTCCTTCATGCGGCGGACCTCGATCCAAACGCCATGGCGGCGTTGGCCGGATTGCCATTTGCCGCGATCGTTTTAAGTGTCCTTCGCCGTCCGCGCCTGTCGGTTGGAACTGGCGCTGCCCTGACTTGTCTCATCGTGGCCTACAGTTCGATCAACTGGAGCACCGCCCTGGTTCACGGCGCGATCATGGCTGCTATCATGGTTGCACCGGGCATCACGTTCCGTCGGTTGGCGCTTTACGTGGGTTTGGCGGGCGGATGTGCTTTGCTGGTAGTGGCTTTCTCGGCGATTCAAAAATACGGCCAATCCACAAGCGTTACGCATTTTCTCGCGGGCTACACCTGGGGCAACACTGGTTATGACGGGCGAGGACTGACGACGGCCCGCGCGGTCGTGCGCCTCGCAACTGTGAACACGCTGGGCTTGTTTCCGCTGCTCCTGCTCTGCGTTTACGTGGTGACAACACGTCCCCGATCCGCTCGTTCGCGAAAGTGGCTTTGCGTCCTGCCCTTATTGACGACACTTCTGGGAATCGGTGCCTTGCGCAATTACTTTGGCCACCATCCTTGGATGGCGGGGCCATTTTTACTGGTCGGTGTCGTTCTTTCGTTCTGGGTCTGGATTGACCCGCCCACGCCGGTGATGCGCCTGAAGGACGCGAAGCCAGGGGCGAGGGAAGTGCTCATCGCAGTCGGGTTCCTGCTCGCTATGTTCTGTTTCGCGTGGGCCGTCATATTCTTCTACCGCTCCCGCCAGGAGAATGTCATGCCATTGATTAACTTGGTGCGCCTGCACACGCAGCGGAGTGTCACGCTCGTTATAGAAAGCAATCGAGACCCCGACCTGGCGTGGGAGGTTTTGCGCCTTCAGGAAGCATTGGACCGGCACATCAAAGTTGTTGAGACTTTGGGGGCCGAGTTCAGTTTTCGCGGAGCCACGCTGCTCTTGACTGCCTCGGAATCAGGTGCGCGCGGGTCATTGGCAGGCCGAAGCTCTCATTACCGTATGAAGTCCTTGCCGTGGGTGGACCGGCTGTTGGCTTGGTATGGCAGGAACATTTCTCACCGTCAAGCCGGCGACCGGATCGAACTGGCGCCCGATTACCTGCTCTACGAGGTCAACCCAAGGGACGCGCTGTGAACCCGCTTGCACCTCCTGAATTGAGCCTCGTTATCCCGTGTTACAACGAAGCAGAGGTGTTGCCAGTCCTCAAAGCGCGTTTACTCCAATCTCTAAACAGTCTGGGCCTTTCCTGGGAAGTGATCTTCGTGGATGACGGCTCGCGCGATTCCACCGGTGAGCAACTCGGGCTTATGCACCACGACGAACCGCGCTTCAAAGTCATCTCCTTCTCACGCAATTTCGGCCATCAGTTAGCCGTCTATGCCGGGTTGGCATACGCCACGGGGCGGGCCGTTGGCATCATGGACGCCGACCTGCAGGACCCGCCGGAGATTTTCACGCAGTGCCTCGACAAATTGCGCGAGGGATACGATGTGGTTTACGCCGTGCGCAAGAAGCGCAAAGAAAACGCCGCCAAACGCGCCGCATACGCTCTCTTCTACCGCTTTCTCAAATTCGTGGCGGAAGTGGACATCCCGCTCGACTCCGGCGATTTCTGCCTGATGAGCCAGCGCGTGGTGACAGTGCTGCGGCGAATGCCGGAGCGGAATGTCTTCGTGCGCGGGTTGCGTGCGTGGGCGGGCTTTCGCCAGATCGGTTTGGAATACGAACGCGATCTCCGCGCCGCCGGGGAAACCAAGTACCCTTTCCGGCGACTGCTTCGCCTGGCCACGGATGGAATCTTTGCGTTCTCGACACTGCCATTAAAGTTGGCCACGTATGTGGGTTACGGGGCGCTCTGCCTGTCCGTCCTGTTTGGCATTGTGATCCTCGCCTGGCGGATTTGCGGCTTTCGCCTGATGGGCCACACCGCGACCGAACTGCCCGGTTGGACCGCTGTCGCCGGCGGCATGCTGTTCATCGCCGGGGTGCAGTTTCTCATACTCGGCTGCATGGGTGAATACATCGGTCGCATTTACACCGAAGTGAAGAAACGCCCGCGCTGGGTCGTGCGGGAGACGCTCGGGCTGGAGCGACGGGATGAGGACCTCGATCCGGGAGACAGTCCATGATTACAACCTGGTCACAGGGCAGCGCGGATGAAGGCATGCCAGAGGCTTTGTTGGTGGAAACGCTCGACAAGGTGCGCCACCATCCTTGGTGGAGTGCGCGTGCTAAGCTGGCCTTGGCAGCCTTGCAAGCACAACACATCCGCCCGCCGGCATCCGTATTCGATGTCGGCTGCGGTTGGGGAGTGAACCTGCGAGCGCTCGAAACCTCCGGGTATCACGCCACCGGCTTCGATATCTCCCGGCGCATTTTGGAACTCATTGACCGCCCGAATCGCCAACTGGTCGAAGCCGATATCACCCAACCGCTGCCCGACGGCTTCGCGACCTGTGACGGCCTCTTCGCGCTCGACGTCATCGAACACCTCGACGATGACCAGGCCGCCGTGCGCCAACTTGCCAAACTGGTCCGCTCTGGCGGTGTTGTGATCGTGAGCGTTCCCGCGTTGCCGGATCTGTTTTCCGAGTATGACCGCATCCAGGGCCATCGCCGCCGCTACTTGCCTGAGACCATCCGCGCGACTTTTGCCGGCACCGGCCTGACGATACGCCATGTGTTCTGGTGGGGCGCCTGGATGGTGCCGGTTCTGCGGCGAATGCGCCGGAATACGGGCGGAGCCAATGGCACGCCCTCCAGGACCTATGCAGAATACCTGCGACTGCCTCCGTGGCCGGTGCCGTGGCTGATGGCCCTTGCCTATGAATGGGAACACCGCCGCGCTTTGCGCGGGCGACTGCGAACCGGAACTTCCATTTTTGTCGTCGCCCTCCGGCAAGACTGATCAAGAAGGTGCGTTTTGGAAGCGCTGCTCACTCACCGGCCCTGTCCGACAGGATTATCCTCGGCATTCTGGGAGGTACGGTCCGCTCAATTCCCTCGCCTTCCGAACGCGGGTTGATGGCGCCGCACAACACCCGCAAGACTCTTGAT
The DNA here is from genome assembly GCA_964574525.1 of uncultured Bifidobacteriaceae bacterium. GTDB lineage: Bacteria > Verrucomicrobiota > Verrucomicrobiia > Limisphaerales > JADLHS01 > WYBW01. The sequence goes on along the minus strand of CAZNOE010000023.1, from coordinate 17,259 downwards.
TCGGGGTACCACCTCGACGCTGGCTGGAACTGGGCGGGCAACGCCACCATTCAGGCTCACGCTCAGCCCGAGCACGCCCGTGAAGTACAGAAAGTCCAGATAAAAGCTGCCCACAAACACCCAGAACATCAACATTCGGCCCATGAACGTGGCCAGCAGGAACGTGTTTACGGTGCGCAAGGCTTCGTCGCCATAGCGGTAATTGCGATATAACACCCACAACCCACAGGCCGAAAACCAAGTCCAGGCGATCATCCCCCAAATGCCGAAAGGAATCGCCACCGACAGCGGGCCGTTATGATAATCGCCGGCCAGGGACGCCTCCCACTGATCTTCGAAAGATCCCAAGGACCCGTATGTAACGGCATAACCGTAGTCCTCTGAAGACATCCCGAGGCCTTTCCCTAGCAGCAGATACTGAGGCACCTGTGGCAGCACGGCTTTCCACATGCGCACCCGCCAATCAATCGTGGATTCAGCGCTCAACCGCACCACGGGGTCAATGGGAAGGGGAAGAAACGCCAGGGCGCGTTGGACTGTGAACGGCAGTTTCGACAGAAAGGGCGTTACCGATGCGCCGATCATGGTTATCGCGAGAACCATTACCGGAAGCAGCCTGGTGCGGTGAAGTCCTTCGAGAAAGAACTGCAAGATGAAGACAATGAAGATACCGATGAGAACTGATCGAAATCCTCCGAACATCGACAGCGCGCTGAAAAAAAAGAAGGCCAACAAACGCCATGGCTTGCCCGAGTGAAGAATGCCGCGAATCCCATACTTGGCCATCATATAGGCGAAAATCGCCGAACCGGCAAGTCCCAGTCCCGCCAAGCGCGTTACACCCATCTCGAAAAACCCGCTCGTGTCAGATGGCGGGAAAATCAAAAATAGGAGTGGGAAAGATGAGGCCAAGAAGGGAAACAAATCCCCGATTACAGACGCCAGCCCGCCTAAAAAGAACAGCGCCACATACAGACCGGCGCGTTCCCGGGGAATTCGGTGCGCGCTGAGGGCGAAATAGCCGAGTATGGCCAGGAATATCAGGAAATAACGTCTGCCGCCATAGCCCTCTCCACCAAAGGCCCGCATCCCAAATCCTCCCGTCAGCGCTCCGGTCACCACCACCACGACGCCGAGGCCGATTATCGGCCACGTCAACGCCGGCACGCTGATGGCCCGCAACTCCTTGTTCAGAATTCGCTGGCTGAAGGAGATGGTGAAACTAATAGCGATGGTTGCAAACGCCAACTGGGGTCGGCCAGGCAGGAAAAAAAGAAGCGCAACCAGGTTCCAACTCAGGAGCATCAGCGGATAATGTAAGCGAATCAGCAGCGGCGTGCAGAGCACGGCCAGCACGACCGTCACCGTGACAAACGTTCCGCGATCCAGCGGATCTGAGAGCGCGTAGCCCAGAAACACCGCCAGAGGGATGCAAACCGCATAGATGATCAGCGATCTTAGAATTGTATGAACGTTAGTCATGGGCTGGACGAGCCGGTGCTGCTGGTACCGTGAGATTGTTAGTCATCGTTTGCATTTTAAGGCATCATCGCTTTCACCCGCAATCCTAATCCTCTGAAATCCGAAAACAATGCAGCCACGCCGGCAGTTCCCTCTGCCTTACGGACACGCCTTCCGGCCAGCGATGTCAGCGTAAAGCTTCATCAGCTCGCGCCAGATATTGATCCTGTCAAAAAGCGGACGGATCAAACTTTCTATCTTGGCTCGATTCTCCGCCTGCTTCCATTCTTGTGCGGCAAGCGCTCTTTTCAAAGCTCCGGTCAAAGCGGCGCGATTCAAGTCCTGCGCCAAATTGCCGTAACCGAAACGCCGGATGTAGTGGGCGGGACCGCTGTTATCGTAGCAAACCGGCCAAAGGCCCATCGCCAACGCTTCCTTCAACGCGGTTGGACCGGTGTCAATCCGGGTAGGCAACAGAAAAACGCTGCATTCCTGCATCAACGTGACGATTTCCTGAGTACTCAATTCCGGATAATGAGCCACACGAGTTTCCAACCCTCTTTCGGAAATCAGACGTCGCAGTTTCGCCACGTGTTCTTGTCGCCCGCTTCCGACGATCGCCAGCTTCCAACCTTGTGACGCGCCATCATGGAATGCGTCAAGGGCATCCCAGATGCCCTTGCGCTCCTCGATGGCACCGATGAAAAGAATTTGTTTGGCCCCGCCCGCCGTCGGAGTTGCCGTAAGGAAGTCAGCCCGGATTGGATGCTCGATGGCATGAACCGATTGCGTTTTGATCATGTGCCTCGCTGAACCGAGGGAGTATTCGTTTTCGGCGACGACGCAGCGGGCCCGAGCAAGCGCCATGCGCTCGCTCAATGCGGTCAGCGTTGTCAACCACGGCATGGGCACCCGTTGCCGGTACGCGTTAATGTTGCCTTGCACTTCGACCACGTGTTTCTCGGGACTCAACTTGATTGCGATCCAGGCATGGGCATCCTCGGTCCCCCAACCGTGGATGATATCGGGCTTTACCTTTTTCTTCAGCTCGCGAAAGAAAAGCCAGTCCAATTGAAAAAATGAATAAGCCCGGGCCCTGACCTTCACCGGCACGAGATGAATGGACGCGCCCTGAAAAGGAATTGTTTTGGGTTCGATAAACCGATGGTGGCCGCAGGCGATGTGCAATTCGACGTCCGGCGGCGGAGGCAAATGTCCCAGAATCCACGACCATTCCGCGTAGGCACCGAAATCTTGATTGCCAAGCGCTTCACGTTGCACCTGGCGGGGAAGCCCGCAAATCCAGAGCACCTTCACCAGCGCCGTCTCCCGAGCAGATAGTGTTTCACACGGTCATTTATTAGTGCTAAGTACCATTTTGTGGAAGCTCTAAATCGAATCGCGCTCTACTTGCAGGCGGCCGCCGCCCTCCGCTCGCCGCACTGGACGGGTCTTCCGTTGGTTCCCAAATCCCTGGGCAATGGAATTCCCTTCTCCCGCAGCGCCTACAATTCGTTTATCATCTGGATCAAACGATTGGCTCTCCCTTCCGCAACGGTCGTTGTTGATGTCGGTGCCAACCATGGTGATTTTGCGAATGCAGCCAGCACGTGTTTTCCGGAAGCTGACGTCATCCTGGTAGAGCCGTTGCCAAAGATGCAGCTAAGTCTTGAGCAAGCCATTCGCGGGCGGCGCAAACGGTGGCGATTGCTGCCCTGTGCCCTCGGAAGCGAGCGGGGGCGACTCCCGCTCTTTGTTGATGAACGTGATGATAACATCGGCAGCCTGACGGGATTCAGTGGGGAATATCTAGAGACAAATCCCGAGGCTCGTTTAACCAAAGAAATGCCCTGCGAGGTACGGACCTTGGACGATGTCGCTGCAGAAATGGGGATCGGCCGGATTGACCTTCTGAAGATTGATGTTGAGGGTTTCGAATTCGAGGTCATGAAAGGAGCGCGTCAGATGCTGGGAAAAACGGAGGCGATCATCGTCGAAGTCTCGTTGGTGAGGAGGGCAGAAGCGTCAACCGCGCTGGTGGAAATGCTCGACCTCCTCACGAAACACGGCTTCCAGATTGTGAATATTATTCCTTCGCTCCATGATCCTCACGAACCGTGGCGGCCTCGCGAATTCAACATACTTGCACGGCGGGGGGGAAACTAGCTCCACGGCTCGGCGGATTTCCCGGGCGCGTCCAGTATCGAGATGAACGCCGCAAGTCCTCTCTACGATCTCACAAAAACCTTGCCCATGCCCCGCATCACGCTTGCCAGCCTCGACCTGTTTCACGTAGTCAATCAGGCGCAGTATCTTCAGAGAGTCGGGGCTCTCCGAGGCTATTATTCAACGCGCCTTCGGCCCGACGTGGAGAAAATCTCGCGCGATCTCGCGCACAGCTTCTATCCGGCACATTATTCGTTGCGAATCTGGCAAATGTATTTGCAGTCCCTGACCGGTACGTGGGGTTATTTGCAGGTCTGCCGCCTGTTTGATTCATGGCTTAAGACGGCCGTGGATTGGAATACGGATTTGCTCGCAGTTCTTTCCGGCGTCGGATTGCGCACCTTTCGCGCCGCCAAACGGCGCGGCATCGTAACGGTCGTCGAATGCGGGTCCACGCACACGGATTTTCAACACGCCATTCTTTTGGATGAATTCAGGCGCAATGGAATCTCCACCCCGCTTTTTCCCAGAGCATACCGCGACCGGGTGCGCGCCGAATTTGAACTGGCTGATTACATCCAGATCCCTTCCCATTTTGTCGCCCGCACATTTGTTGAAAACGGCGTTGCTCCGGAAAAGCTCTTGCTCGCGCCCTATGGGGCAAATCTCGGCGTCTTTGGGTCTAAAACGGAACTGCAATCAGACCGACCTTTCCGTGTGATTTGTCCCTCGGGCATTAACCTGCGCAAAGGAGCACGTGTGCTGGCAGAAGCGTGGCGAAAACTTGGCTGGCACGACTCGGAACTCGTCTGGATTGGCAGGGTCACAAAGGAAACAGAGCACTTGTTCAAACCGCCGCTTCCTGGACTTCGGCTCGAGCAAGGCCGCCCGCATCCACAACTGGCTGAATTGTATCGTTCCTGCGATGCCTTTGTCCTCCCGTCCTTCGAGGAAGGGTTGGCGCGCGTGCTCATCGAAGCTGCCGCCTGCTGCCTGCCGCTGATCGCTACGCCTAACACCGGCGTGGAGGAATTTTTTACACCGGGCGCGCCGGAAGGATGGCTGCTTCCCGTCAACGATGTGAATGCGCTCTGCGACGTTTTGATCGAAGCGAAGGCCAACCGGGAAAAGACGTTTTTGCTGGGACAACGAGCGGCAAAACGGTCGCAAACCGGCTTCTCCTGGGATGATTACGGCAAGAGAGTAATGGCGAATTACCAGAGAGTTCTTGGAGCCCGAAGCGGATGACAAGTCCAGCGCGCTTCCTGTCGCGAAGCCAAATCCGGATTATCTCTGCGATAATTCTGTGCGGCGGCGCTGAACGGTGGAGCGCTCCCAAGATGCAGCAATGTCAAAGATTTCAGACCGGAATTGGGGACGTGTCGTGTCTCCCTGAATGAGCCGATGGGAAGAAGAGCAATTTGCAGAAAGAGATTTACACCAATTAAAGAATGCCGCAGGGTCTGCGCCCTACTCTATGAAACTCCCACGACGTGGCCTGACGGATTCCCTGTTACGATTGTTACCGCGGCCAGTTATCCGATATGTGTTAAACAAGGTCTGGCTGCGCCCTCAAATACAGGATGCCTGGCGTTTTCATGTCCAGCCCTATCGTTGGGATTCGGCCATTCCCACCCGCTTCGACCTGCGATTGGAAGATCTGGATCGCCCCAGAAATCTCCCGGGCATCCGGATTGACGCAGACCAATGCGTCAGATTTCTCGACCGGATGGCGCCGTACGCGCAAGAATTGCGTGGTTTGCCTAAGAATGAGCAACCAGGAGCGGGGTTCTGGTTCAAGAATGGCTACTACGAGGATTTCGACGCTGCATCGCTCTACTGCATGGTTCGCAGTCTTAAGCCGAAACGGATCGTTGAAGCGGGCAGCGGGTTCAGCTCCCGCATCATCTCGATGGCCGCCCGGAAAAACCGGGAGGAAGGATTCCCTGCGAAGTGTATTTTCATTGAACCTTTCCTGGACGGAGGGGCTCGAAGGCGGCTCGCCATAAAACTCGAGGGCGAATTGCTTGAAAAAAGAATTGAGGAGATGCCTCTGTCCTTCTTCACGGAACTGCAAGCCGGTGACTTCCTTTTTTTCGATACCAGCCACATCATCAAGGCTCAGAGCGATTGCTGTTACGAGCAGTTGCAGATCATTCCCAGCTTGGCAGCCGGTTGTTACGTTCATGTTCACGATGTCTTTACCCCGTACGACTACCCGGAAGATTGGCTTTTAGACAAGTTGCGTTCGTATAGCGAGCAGTATGGATTGGAGTGCTTGCTCAGCGAGAATGGCCGCATGGAGGTCGTCATGCCACTCTACATGCTATGGAAAGAGCGACGCGAAGCACTCTCCCGCTTTTTGCCGTCGGGGAGCGCACCACCAAGGGCTTTTTGGGTGAAGCGAACTTGAGTTTTGGTAGCATTGGTGAGCGATTCGCCTTTCGCGCTGTCATCGTAACCCATGCCAAGTGCCGCCCGAACGCCCCGGCCCGTTCCACAACCAACGTCCAATCGAGTCTTCGCCGAAAATGATCGTTGTGACGCGCATCGCCGTCGCCTATTTGGCTACAACCTTCGGTTGCCCTTTTCACATTCTTTAACCTACCCGCTGCATCACGGCGCATTTTGAGAAGCACGCATATAATGCCTGGCGCATCCGTGCCGCGTCAAACTCCACGTGCGAGCAGCGGAGAATCTCTTTGCGGTGGCGTTCCCAAGGTGACGGCGCGTTCAAAGCAGTTTTGAGTTGTTCCCCCAGGGCCTCACGGGCAGGCGCAAACGTGCAAAGACCCGCATCGTATTGCGCCGCCATTTTCATCACGGCGCTTTCGGGATGCCCCAGCGTGATCAGCGACAATCCCGCGGCCAGATACGTGATGAATTTCGTAGGGAAGCTAAACCGGTTGTAACGTGGGTCGTTGTCGGTCAAAGCCATCGGAGCAAACCCCCAGTCGCACTCGCGCAACTTGGCCAGCAGCTCCGGCTCCGGCAGATTGCCGTGTTCCACCATCCAATTGCTCCTGAACCACGGCCGTCCGGCGTAGGTGTGTGCGCCGAAGAGGTGGAGTTCCACCGGCTTGGCCAGCGCGCCGCGGATGCTTTCAACGGCGGAGACAAACAACTCAAAAACGTCCTCGACCAAAATCGTCCCAGCGTAGGCGATGCGCATGGCGGTAGATGTGCGCGGTGTCTTGCGCTCCAAATAGTTGAAATCTGCCGGTTCGAGTCCCGCGTGCAGCATTTGCGCGGCGTCCTTGCCCGTGCGTGCCCGCAAATCTGCGATCATGGGATGCGAGGTGGCGTCGCGCGTCGCCGCGTGGCCATAAAGTTCATCCGCCATCGCGGCCATCCGCCGACAACGCTCCGCGCCGAACCGCCGCGGGTTGCAATGAACGTCCACATAGTCCTGCACAGTGACGTGAATCCTATTCGGCACGACGGCCATGGCGTTGGCAATCGGGAGAATGGACCAGTTGTGCGGAATGACCCAGACAGCATCTGGGGCAACTTCTCGAAGCATTTTTCTAAGATGTGCTGTGGCAAACGGCGACCAAAGGTTCTCGAGGAACGATGATTTCAAACCGCCAAGCCTGCGATTAGGATAGAGCCTTGCCGGAATGGTTGCTGCGCGGGCTTCCCGCACTTTCTGCCCGAAACGCTGGTTTGGATCAGGCAGACAGCTCCACCAGAAAAGATCCTCCACAGGCCAGTCCTTCAACATTTGACGAACCACTGCCGGCCCACCGCCAGAGGCATTCGGAGGAAACTCAGTAACAACGAGGAGATTCAACAGATATTTCGCGGTTTAATACCAATTAGCATGATATGCTGTGCGAAAAGCGATGGCCAAATCCGTTCAAGAAAGCCCAACCGCAAGGCGTACGGCACTTTTTCTTTCAACCGAAGGCTGAGTTGAACCCATTTCCCGATCACCCACAACAGGTCAAAGATCGAACAAGACGAATGCGGGATGACTTCGACCACCTCGAAACCAGACATTTGGAGCAGTTGCTTGAACGTTCGCAAGCTGAAGAACCGAATGTGCGCTCCGGCAAACGGATTGTTCACCCAATCAATCGCCGAGTTTCTCACTCGGGCACGGAGCAAAGCCTCCACGCGGTCCCCGAAATAGCCAAAATTGGGCACGCTCGCCACCAGACAGCCGCCCGGCTTCAAGACCCGGTGCACCTCCTTCGCGGTGAACAACGGATCAAACAGGTGTTCGAAAACTTCAATGCACGTCGCGCCATCAAAAAAGTTGTCTTCATAGGGAAACGGCTCCGAGTCGAACTTTACCACGGTTGCTGTCAATCCAACGCGCCGAGCTTGTTCGATTGCCAGACTGCTCAGGTCAACGCCGTAAAGCTCGCGAACGATACCGAGGAGTTGGCGGTGGTAAGTGGCGGCGTCGCCACAACCTACGTCGAGCACTTTTTCCTTGCCGGAAAGGCGACCGAGCTTTCTGTCAAACTCATCGGTTTTCCAAGGCTTGATCTCCGGCGTCCAAGTGGTGCTGTCCGCTCGATTCCAGTACTGATTGTAGTACGACTGTAGTTCGGGCCGTTTCATAGAAGTCTCAGTCTCCGAAACCGACGCCAGCGGAAAAAGAAAAAAGTGGCTGCCACCAGAAAACTGGTGCGCCCCCGTGCCCAGGAATGCGGTTGGGATAATTTCATGCTCTCTTGCCATTTCTCGCATTGCCGAGTGAATTCTCCAGCATCACGAACACTGCGGCCTGCCTTGGATGCCCTCCAGGGGATGCGCGCCAACGGATGCGAGGTGTTGGAGCCATTATCAGGTCAGGACCGGGATTTTGAATGCGCGACGAAGTATTGGATTAAAAACTCGCGGCGCGCGAGCAAGAACCTCCTGCTGGAAATCGGGGGGGATCCCAATCCGAAGAAACAAGAACCCTCCCACAGCCGCGCCAAACAGCCCATTGAGGAGCAGCCTCGGAAACAGGGGCAGCGCACGGCTGGAGAGCCACACCACCGCCGCCATTGGCGCGAGCAGCGCCAGCACTCTTAACATCGGCCCCTGCCATTCCCAAATCAGTTCGCGGGGGGAAAAGTCGAGGCAACGGGAAATCCGGACGATTCCGTACGTGAGGCTCAAAACTGTGCTGCAAAAAATGGAGCTTATGATGATTCCCGTCAGTCCCCAAATCCCGGACAATGCACTGCCAAGAATGAAAAATGTGACTCCCTCCACCAGAAAAACGAAACGCACGGACCCCATATCCTTGGTCCACATCAGGAATGAAATGTGACAGTGAACCAGCGCGAGGATGACGGTCCATGCGGCCAGCAACAAATCATAGAGTACCGGCCAGTGGAACCGGCCATGAGTCCAGAGGGTGACAAAAGAGCTGTTGCACAGAATGTACAGGATCGCAGCCCACCCGCTCAACGAGGCCGTCAAAATGGTCAAAGTGCGATAACGGGTCCGCAGCCGCATTCGCTCTCCCCGGGCAATCATTTCCGAGAATGCCGGCCCCGAAAAATCCCAGACGCGCCAAAGCAATTGGGAAAGCAAGTTGAACATTTTCGTTCCCACTCCCCACAAGGCGACCGCTTCAAATCCCAGCGCTTGTGCGTGCCGGGAAATGATAATGGCCTGGCTCGCCACGATGAGCTGCGCTCCCACCGCGACTAGAAACAAATCCTTCCCGAAGTAAAAAATCTCCCGAAAGGAATTCCAGCGCACGGCCCCCCATTGGCCGCGCGCTGGAAAGAGACGCAAACGCAAGGCAAAAACGGCCTGGATAGAGGTGCCGAAAAGCGCGCCCGCGGCGGTCGCCCACAATACACTGAAAACTCCCTGGTGGAGACTGAACCCGGCCCACATTGCCAGAAAGCCCACTGCGGTCTGGCCGACTTGAATGTAATTCGCCAAATCCTGCCGTTGATGCGCGTAAAGCAATTGACCGAACATGCGGGTTGAAAAACTAAAGGCCAACAACGCCGATTGCCAGCGCAGCAGCGTTATGAATTCATCGGCGAGCGCAGGCTCGATTTTCAGCAAGCCGGTGATCCAGGGAGCGAGCAGCATCCCCCCGCACAGAACGATCGTGGCCTGGACCAGCATTACCAGCCATCCGGTACGAATCAACCCGCCATACATCCCCGTTTGCGGCTTGTCCTTGTGATCTATCAAAAGACGCGAGACCGAACCGGTCATCCCCATCTCGATGAGTTGCAAATATCCCGAAGCCTGGGTGAGGAGGACCCACAGCGCGAATTTCTTTTTGCCATCCCCTTCCTGCCCGAGAAATTCCAACGCCATCGGCACACTGGCCAGGGCGAAGATCGTCGCGAAAGCGAGCGCCACGTAACTGGACGCCACACTGTGCATTACACGCCGGAAGCGAGACATGGTTTCAAATCCTTTGGAAGTAGGCGTATATGCTGCAGCCCCATTTCGGGAAAACAAACTTCATCCCACCATCGCATCGATGCACCACCACACGATATCCGTCATCAATCCGCGACCATCCTTCAGGACTGAATTCGCAATCCAAGGCCTTCCAGAGAGAACGTGGTTGTTTCCCCGTCAATTCCTCGACTGTGTGAAGGTCCCGCTTCCCGCAAAGGAGACTAGCTGCTTCAGCCCGATCGGGTGTCTTCGCCTTGAGCATGGTCGCGCTAATCCATCGTCACCGTCAGCCACGAAGGATTGTTCCCGGCGTGCTCGGCAATCTCGGTCCAAATAGCTTCGAGCGCGGTTTGCGGCTTCCATCGCCAGGCGCGCTGCGCGAGAGACGAGTCCAAAACCAGCCACGGCACGTCAAAGCGCCGGGCTGCTTTTTCGGCGGCAATCTGTCGCGGGCCGAAACGCTGCCCGCACCATGCGCTCAATTCCCGGAGCGATGCGCTTTGTTTTGCCCCGCCGCTCAAATTGATGATGCGCGGCTTCTTCGCGTCGGGCTTCTGCATTTGGGCGCTGAGCAGTGGCAGCAGGTCTCGCGCGTGGAGGCAATCGCGCACCTGGTGGCCCGTGCCATTGAAGCCCATGTACTTTAGCGGTCGCTTCGCCCGCCAGGAATGAATCCAAAATGAAAAAATACCCTGATCAATTTTGCCGAATTGGCCGGCGCCGGCCAGCACGCCGCAGCGATTGATGAAGACCGGCAAATCAAAAGCGGCCCCATACTCCAACGCCAGAAGTTCCGAGGCGCGTTTGGAAGCGCCGTACAATGACAACGGCGGTTCGGTGGAAAAGTTCTCGGCGACGCCTTGCGTGCTCAGACCCATGAGCGGTTTCCCCTTGAGGTCCGGAACAAACCTGTCGCCTTGCACCTCAACGGGAATCGCCGCCAGTTTCCGCAGCGAATAGACCCGGCTTGTGCTCAGGATGATCAACCCGCTGCGCCAACCCTTGGCCAGTTCGAGCATATTGATCGTGCCGCCAAGATTATGCTCGATCAATTGCCGGCTGCTGGTCTTCCCCTCCACCCCAGCGAGCACACTGGGATTGGCCGCCGCATCCAGTATCCATTCGCACCGCGGCAGCGCCTCCAAATCGCTTGGATTGCGGACATCGCCGTGGCGCACCTGAACGCCCAGCTCGCGCAAAGACGCGCGGTTCAACTCGCTGCCCGCACGCACGAAATTGTCCAGGCCGATGATCTCCAAATCCGGCCAGCCATCTCGCAGCCCGCGCGCAAGGGTCGCGCCGACGAATCCGCAAACTCCTGTAATCAGAATACGCATGATGGAGTTGACCTCACTTCGCCACCAACCGTTCACGCCAGGAGGAAACGATCTCCTCAAAGATTTGCGGCAGCCGGCGGGTGATTTTCCACTTTGGATAGTGTGACTGCATTTTCCGCAGATCGCTGTAGTAGCAGATGTGGTCGCCCGCACGGGCTTGGTCCACGTACGTGTGGTGTTGCTTTTTGCCGGAACAATCTTGCGCCATTGCGAACGCTTCCAGGATCGAGCAGGAGTTTTCCTTGCCGCCGCCAAGGTTATAAACTTCGCCGCAACGAGGCGATTGATGGAACTCGAACATGAAGCTCGCGACGTCTTCGGAGTGGATATTGTCGCGGACCTGTTTGCCTTTGTAGCCGTAGATCCTGTATTCCTTGCCCTCCAGATTGCACTTGATCAAGTAGCTAAGAAAGCCGTGCAACTCCACGCCGGAGTGGTTCGGCCCGGTCAGGCAACCGCCCCGCAGGCAGCACGTGGGCATATCGAAGTACCGGCCATACTCCTGCACCATCACGTCCGCCGCCACCTTCGACGCACCGAAAAGCGAGTGCTTGGACTGGTCAATTGAAAAATCTTCCGGAATTCCCTGCGCATACGCCGCGTCGGCATAGTCCCAGCGCGTTTCCAGCTCGCGGAGCGGAATCAAGTTGGGCCGGTCGCCATAGACCTTGTTGGTGGACATGTGGATGAACGGCGATTCCGGACAAAACCGCCGCGCCGCCTCCAGCAAATTGAGCGTGCCAACGGCGTTCACATCGAAATCATCGAACGGAATTCTGGCCGCCAGGTCATGCGAAGGTTGGGCCGCGGTGTGAATGATGACTGCTGGTTTCAGTGCCTCCACCAACTGCAGCACGCCAGCGCGGTCGCGCAGGTCAAGCTCATGATGAGTGAAATCCCGTAACGTGCGCTGCAACCGCTCCTGGTTCCAGCGCGTGTCGCCTTGCGGACCGAAAAAAACCTCGCGCTGGTTGTTGTCCGCGCCATGAACCTCGAAATCTCGCGCGTGGAAATAGGCCGCCACTTCCGAACCGATCAGCCCGGACGAACCGGTTACCAGACAAAGTCTGCTCATTCAAAAAATGCGTATGCCGCCACCGGGAATATCCAACAGGAACAGCGATTGCGCGTCAATGCTTGGGAAAATGGGTGGACTCGCTAAAGGGTGAATTCCAACGGCGAGCTTTAGCGCGGCGAATCACTCAAATTGCCCGTGTTCCGAGCATTTCCCCGGAATCTCGGCCACGGCGTTTTCGCGAGCGGCGCCGTGCCATGGAGCGCGATGAAATAATAGTAATTGCCAAAAACGTAGATTGTGCCCGAATCGGCGATCGCGGGCGAGAATGAGCCGCACGGATACAGATAGGCCCTCCATCCGTATCTTTGCCCATAGTCGCAGTGGACGAAGTCGCCAGCTCGGAAAACAAAATTGACCCCACCATCCGCGGTAACGGCAGCTGTTCCGTCCAGGTCATCTTTTCCACCAAAGCCCACGCGCTTTCCCTCGGCCGTGATCGCCCACACTCCATCACTGGACGATTGAAAAACCATGCCGTTGGTCCCAAGCACCGCCGAGCCTTCTCTGATCGCCACGGCATTCAGCTTCCACTTCAAGCGACCCTCATTCTCCAACACGTAAAGAAAGCCATCCACTGACGTGAAATAAATTGCGCCGTCCCAATCCAAAGCCGGCGAGGAGACGATCGGCCCGCCCGTCGCGAACTCCCACAGTTTTTTGCCATCGGGTGACAACGCGTAAAACTTTCGGTCATGCGACGCGAAGTAAATCGTGCCATTGGCGCCAATAGCGGGCGAAGACACCACCGGTCCGCCGGTGGCAAATTCCCAGGCTTTGGCTCCGTCCGATTTCAGCGCGTACAAATTCTTGTCCCAGGAGCCGAAATAGATTGTTCCGTCGGTAGCGATGGCAGGTGAGGAATCCACCCACGCACCTGTCTTGAACTCCCATTTCTTTTTCCCGTCCGGCCCCACCGCATAGAATTTTCGGTCACGACACCCGAAGTAAATTGTTCCGTCCGCGCCCACGGCCGGCGATGACTTGATCTCTGTCCCCGTTTTGAAGACCCACCTCCGGGACCCGTCCGGGTTCACCGCCCATAGCTTGCCCGCAAATGTGCCGAAATAGATTGTCCCATCAGGAGCGATGGCGGGGGATGAATCGCTGGGGCTCCCCACGCGAAGCACCCAATCGTTGGTCACTTCCACCGCGACCGCTGTACCGACTGCGCCCATTACCAGGCAGGCGAGTATCAGACGGAAAGTTGCACGCTGTGACATGCTATTTCCAGGCTGCAGCCCGTTGCAGTTCGGCAGCGATGCGTTCGGCGCCGCGCATGGCCCGCAACAGATTCAGCCCGGCCACTTTCTTGATTTCGTCCTTCGTGTAACCACGCCGCAGCAACTCCGCCAGCAGCGCGGGATACTTGGAGACATCCTCCAGCCCGACAGGCGGACCGTTGAAACCGTCGAAGTCCGAGCCGATGCCAATGTGGTCAATGCCCGCCACTTTGCGGATATGGTCAACGTGGTCGGCCACGTCATTCAGCGTGGCGGTGCGGCTTCGCCGGCGCCCGCGCCGCCACTCCGTCATCGCGGCGTCAACTTTGTCCGTGTCATTGGGATAAAGTTTCTGAAGGCGTTCCTTCTCCGCTTCACCGGCCACGAAATCAACCCGGTCGCTTTCCGTCAGGTAGCCGGGCACGAAACAAACCATCACGACGCCGCCATTTGTCTTTACCAATCCCAATATGTCGTCCGGCACGTTGCGCGGATGATTGCACAAGGCGCGCGCCGAAGAATGGGAGAAAATCACCGGCGCTTTCGACGCTTTGATCGCGGCACGCATCGTTTCGTCCGTCACGTGTGACAAGTCCACGAGCATTCCAAGCCGGTTCATCTCGCGTACGACCTCCACGCCAAACGGCGTCAGGCCATGACATTTCGGTTCGTCGCCCGCGGCATCGGCCCAATCGGTGTTCTTCGTGTGCGTGAGCGTCATGTAACGCGCGCCGAGTTTGTAAGTCATGCGCAACGTCGCGAGCGAATTGTTGATCGAATGCCCGCCTTCCATCCCGATGAGCGAAGCAATCCTGCCCTGGCGATGAATGCGCTCGATGTCCTTCGCCGTCAGTGCGAGTTCAAATGTGCCGGCATACCGTGCACACATCCAATGGACCACATCAATTTGTTCCAACACCGCCTGTACCGCGTCCGCGCCCGGAAGTGTCGCCGGCACATACACCGACCAGAACTGTCCGCCGACTCCGCCGGCGCGCAATCGCGGAATGTCCGTGGCCCAGGGTGATTTCAGTTTGCTGGTGTCGTTGCGGAGATCAACCGCGCTGAAATCGTTGCTGAACTTCCTGTATTCCCACGGCACGTCGTTGTGGCCGTCAATGAGCGGCACTGCGCGCAGGAGTTGCCGCACCTGGGCAAGCAGGGGATTGG
>CAZNOE010000023.1:0-2349 GCA_964574525.1 uncultured Bifidobacteriaceae bacterium | reverse complement strand
TGCCGTGTTCGCCGGCGTTGTGGCAACGATGAACGCGACTACCGCCGGGATGTAAGCCTTCGGCAAAAATGCGTTGAGCCGTGGCATTGCTTCCCGCCCGCGTGGAAGCGGCAGATTGCGGCGGTGGTTGGTCGTGGCCATAGGTTGAAGGAGTTGCGGCGCGATTGTAGGAACCCGTCCGCGCGCGTCAAGCGCGGCCGTCCCTCGAAGCGGGATCGGCGCACTTCGGGGTGTGCGCCGGACCGTGAATCATTAATTCTGCCGGAAGGGGATATGTCGAACCGGTTTGAGGCCGGGCTTTCCTTCCGTTGCGTTTTGGCGATAGTCTTATTTAAGCCTTGCATCCGCGCGCCGCCGGGCGCAGGGTCGGCGCAACGCTGGTCGTCCGAGGACCATAACCTCTCACAGTTGGTGGACGCACCGGTCATTCCATGGTTCGCGCAGCGAACATGCCGGTTGATTCTGACCCTGGGTTAAGGCCGGCTGCTTCCGCACAGACTTCCGAGCTGTTCCAGACAGCTTTCCCGTCAGCATGCGAAGCGTCGAATCTCACAGAAACAAAAACAGAAACGATGACTCTGAAAGCAATCTTCACGGCACTTCGCAATCGGTGGCCGGCGCGGAGAGTGGCGACGGCGATTGTTACTCCTAGTCTATTGTTAGTCACGACGTCGCGGGCATTCTCCTAGGAAATTATGGGCGCATCGGCCATTACAGCCCGCTTCGGAGCTTCCGTCCGAAACCTGAGGTTCCGTCTCGGTCTGTCCCAGGAGGAATTGGCGGAGCGCGCCAGTCTGCATCGCACCTACATTGCTGGAATTGAGGGAGGCGCGCGCAATGTCACCCTCAAGACCATCGAAAAACTGGCCCAGGGGTTGAAGGTCTCGACCGCGACACTGCTTACCCAAGCCGGCAAACCGGGGGCCGACAAACCAACGGGGGAACGACTCTCCGGGGACGAGTTGGTGGACATCCTGTTCGTGGAGGATGAGGCTGACGACGTGGAGTTGACGATACAGGCGCTGAAGAGCGCGAATATCACCAACCGGATTCACATCGTGCGCGATGGGGCAGCGGCGCTGGATTTTGTTTTCTGCACCGGCGAATACGCCCATCGCGAGTCTTGCAGCCGGCCCCAAATGATCCTGCTGGATTTGGGCCTGCCGAAGATCAGCGGGTTGGAAGTGCTGCGGCGGATCAAGGCCGACGCGCGAACCCGTTCGATCCCGGTCGTCGTGCTGACCGGCTCGAAACGCGACCGGGACATTGCCACGAGCAAACGGCTGGGCGCTGAGGCGTGCATCGTGAAGCCGGTGGACTTTCAGAATTTGAGCCAGGTGACCCCGCAATTGAGTTTGCAGTGGGCGTTGTTAAAACCGAGGCTCACGCTGGGCGTGTGAATCAATCCATCTCTTTTCGGTGATGGGTGTCCGCTGACCTTACGGATGCGAAAGGACATTTTCTTTGGCTGAGAAAGCAATTGATATTTTGCTGGTGGGAGCCGGCGAGGACGATGCGGCGTTCTTCATTCACGCGCTGAAGGGCTCAAAGTCGAAGGCGAAATTGCGCATCGCGCGGGACGGAGTCCAGGCGCTGTCGTTTATCTTCGGCGCGGGAAATCCTGCCAAGGCAGTTCCGGTGGTCCGGCCCAAATTAATTATTCTGGATTTGGAACTGTCCAAGGTGAGCGGGATTGGGCTTTTGCGAAAGTTGAAAACCAATCCGCACACCCGCCTCATTCCTGTGGTTGACTTGAGTTCCCCGGAGGCATAGCGCGACTCGCGGAGAGTTATCAGTCAGGTGGGAACAGTTACCTGGTGAAGCCGATGAATTTCGATGAATTCGCCGAATGGGTACCGATGCCCGGCCGTTACCGGCTGGAATGCAATCAACCACCGAAGCGGTAAATCGCGCGCACCATGGCCACTCCCATTACCATCCTGATCGTCGAAGACTCGGTGGACGACGCGCTCTTGCTCGTGGAAGCGTTGAAGTCCGCCGGCTTTGAACCCAAGTGGAAGCGGGTGGCAACCGAGGCGGATTATCGCGCCGGCCTGGAGGATTCACCGGATTTGATCTTCTCAGACAACACCATGCCGCTGTTCGGCGGGCTGCGGGCGATGGACTTGTTGCGCGAGCGGGGGCTGGATATTCCGTTCATTCTGGTCTCTGGCACAATGGGTGAAGAAAAAGCCGTTGAAGCGATGAAACATGGCGTGACGGACTATCTACTCAAAGACCGGATCGGACATTTGGGAATCGCGGCCGAGCGGGCGTTGGAACAGAAGCGACTGCGCGACGAGCGCAAGCACCTCGAGGAACAACTGCGCCAGTCGCAAAAAATGGAAA
>CAZNOE010000022.1:1753-21305 GCA_964574525.1 uncultured Bifidobacteriaceae bacterium | reverse complement strand
TCCGCCGGAGCCCATGCCTGAATCTCTGCGCGTGCAGTTGTCAGAGTCAGAGCGCGCAAAACTTTCTCCACCGCCTCCGTGGGACCAGTTGTCGGAGGCGACGCACGCCAAGCTTTCTGCGTACCTTCAAACCGGCACCGACGAGGCCGAAGCAAAAAAGGAACTCGTTAAGGAATTGAACCGCATCGTGTCCCCACGGCGACCTTTCGTTGTAGAGGCCGAGCCGCCGGAGGTCACAGCCGGCCCCTACAGGTGGCGGGTAGCGGTGCTGGTGCTGCTCACGTTTTGCTGCTACGGCGTGCAGGTGCTGGCTGCCGGGCAACAGCGCGCGGAAGAGGAGCAAAAGGAATTCCTCGTCCGCACCGAACAACTGCGCGGGGCCGGCCGCCTGGCGGCCGAGTTCGCCCATCAGATCAAGAACCCGCTCGCCATCATCAACAACGTCACCTTCTCCCTGCAACGGGCGCTCAAGGACACCAAACCGGAATCCGCCAAGCAGATCGAGATCATCCGCGAGGAAGTCGCCAAGGCCGACCGGATCATCACACAGATCATGGGTTATGCGCAGCTGGCTGAGGGCCGGATCGAGAAGCTCGACGTCATCGAGGAACTTGACCGCGTCATTCAAGAGGTTCTGCCGTCTGGCGTTACGACCGACATTCACGTTCAGCGCGAGTACGACGACAGTTTTCCGCCATTGCTGATGCAACGCCGGCATTTCTCCGAATCCGTCGCCAATCTCTTGCAGAACGCACGCGAAGCAGTCGGCAATAAGGGAGATATCCTTGTCCGGGCGCGATGTCTGCGCGATTACTCGGTGGAGGTGACCGTGCGCGATAGTGGCCCGGGGATTCCACCGGACAAGATCGAGCAAATATTTGAAGCTTACTTCACAACCAAAGAGCGCGGCACGGGCCTGGGACTGGCAATCGTGAAGCACAATGCCGAGCTTTATGGCGGCCACGTGCATGTGGAATCGGAGCTTGGAAAGGGTGCTCAATTCACGTTACTGTTTCCGGCGAAAACGCTGATCAAACTGGAGAAGCAAAGTTGAAACCAAAGCAGAAAGTAGAAAGCAGAAAGCAGAAAGCAGATTTCAGCTTTCCCAATTTCTGCTTTCTACTTTCCCAATTTCTGCTTTTCCCCAATCGGATTTCAGCTTTCTGCTTTTCCCCATGAGTCTTTCCCTCCCACCCGTGCTCGTCGTGGACGACGAGCAGAACATGCGTTTGTCGCTGCAAACCCTGCTGGGCGACGAAGGCTATGCTGTACGGGGGGTCGAGTCCGCGGAAGCCGCGCTGGAGTTGTTGGGGCAGGAGAATTTTTTCATGGTCATCTCCGATGCGCGGCTGGGCGGCATGAGCGGCTATGATTTCCTCGGCAAGGTCCGCCGCCAATGGCCCGACCTGCCGGTGGTGATGATCACGGCCTACGCGACGCCCAAGCTCGCCGTTGAAGTCATCAAGGCGGGCGCGATTGATTATCTGGCCAAGCCGTTTGCGCCGGAGGAATTGCTGCACGCCGTGGCGCGTTGCGCAGAGCGTCATCGGTTGCTGCAAGACAACGCGCGCCTTCGCGCCCACGCGACCGAGACATACCAACTCGACCAGATCGTCGGCGAGTGCGCGAGGATGCGCGAACAGCGCCAGTTGATCCAGACCGTGGCGCCCACGGATGCGCGCGTGCTGATATTGGGCGAGAGCGGCACCGGCAAGGAACTCGTGGCCGGCGCGGTCCACAGCCTCAGCCAGCGCCGGAATGCCAATTATGTCCGCATCAACTGCGCAGCTATTCCCGAGACGCTCCTGGAAAGCGAATTGTTCGGCCACGAGAAGGGCGCATTCACGGGCGCGATCAGGCAAAAGCCGGGACGCGTCGAGGAAGCAGACGACGGGACGATCTTTCTGGATGAGATCGCGGATATGAGCCGGCCTTTGCAGGCCAAGCTCCTCCGGTTTCTCGAAGACGGCACGTTCACTCGTGTGGGCGGCACGCAGGAATTACGCGTCAACGTCCGGCTCATTGCTGCGACCAACCGCGACATCGTTCAGGCCATCGCCGATCAGCAGTTTCGCGAAGATTTATTTCATCGCCTGAACGTCGTCCAATTCCGCCTGCCGCCGTTGCGCGAGCGCGGGGAGGATGTCTTGCTGTTGGCCGAACATTTTCTCAAAATGTTTGGCGTTTCGATGAACAAAAACCTGAAAGCCATTTCCCCCGGCGCGCAACAGAAACTCATGGTGCATCACTGGCCCGGTAACGTGCGTGAGTTGCGCAACGTCCTTGAGCGCGCGTTGATTCTCGAAACCGCGGGCGAAATCCAGCCCGGCAGCCTGCCGGATTTTCAACTGGAGGCACGCCTGCATAAAACGGAGATACCGAAAGCAACAGGCGACACATCACTAGATGACTTGCTGGGCGGATTCGAGCGTGATCTCATCAATGCGACCCTCGACCAGAATCATTACAACCTCACGAAAGCGGCCGAGCGCCTGAAAATCAGCCGCCACGCTTTGCGCTATCGCATGCAGCGGCTCAATATCGCTTCTCCCGCTGAGGGGGCTGAAGACCTGGCCATCCCTGCTGGAAAGGATGGCCGCAATTCATGAAAAACCAGAAGATGGAAGATGGAGGATGGAAGATAGCTTCGCGCTGGGTGACTGCCATCTTCTATCTTCTATCTTCTATCCTCTACACCAATGCGGCCGGCTTCTTCGCCGTGAGTAAGCCCTTCCCGGATACCACCCGGACAAGTGCCGTCTTATACCAGGCAATGCTCGTGGTGATCTGCATCAGCGTCGTCACGATGGGATTGTTGTTATGGGCTGCGTTTGTTCGCAAGCGCAGCCGGCGTTCGTCGGGACATTCACATCACAGTAGCTCGTCCGGACATTCACACCAGAGTAACCGGACGGCAGCTACCGGTGAAACGGGAACCGGACACCGAAGACGCAGACACCGACGCCGCCGCAGTCGAAGCCCCAGGTATCCGCAGAATCCCACGTTGGCGCAAACGGGTGGCCTGCCTCCGATTCGCCGGGATGAACCGCCTCCCCCGCCGCAACAACAAACTGGGACGCAATCCCCTTAGCCTGCATGCAGCGAATCCGCGCATTCAGTCGCAGTGCTGTCCAAACTAAATGACCGCCATGGAGCAAAGCCGGGCGATCACTCGCAAAAGCGCCTCCAATCTCGCGCTCGCATTCGTCATGCTGCCCAAGCCCAAACGCGACGGCATGTCCGCCCTCTATGCGTTCTGCCGCGAGGTGGACGACGTGGCGGACGATGAAAGCACGCCGATCGAACAACGCCGGCAACAACTCGCTGCGTGGCGGGCCGATGTGCGGCGCGCCTGTGAAGGTGGCTCGCCGGAATTCGCCGTTAATCGTGAGTTGCAGCCGGTGATTCAAGATCACCACCTGCCGTTCCAACTGTTTGACGAACTTCTCAAAGGGGTTGAGATGGACCTCGACATCAAGCGTTACGAAAACTACGAGCAACTCGAACTTTACTGCTACCGCGTCGCGTCCGTGGTCGGACTGTTGAGCATTGAAGTTTTTGGCTATCAAAACGCCGCCTGTCGCGACTATGCCATTTATCTCGGCAAGGCGTTGCAGTTTACCAACATTCTCCGCGACGTGCGCACGGATGCCGAGCGCGGAAGAATTTACCTGCCCCTTGACGAACTGGCGCGCTTCCAAGTCCCGCCCGACGAAATCCTGCGGCACGAATACTCGGAGCGATTCCACCAGATGGCCGCCAGCGTGGCTGAACGCGCGCGGAGTTTTTACCGGCTCGCTCGCGAAACGTTGCCCGCCGAGGACCGGCGGGCCATGGTCGCCGCGGAATTGATGGGGTCGGTTTATTGGCGGCTGCTGCGCAAACTCGAAGGCAAACAATTCAACGTGTTTGGAGACCAACCCATGCGTCTGGGCAAGGCGCAAAAGCTCGGGCTGATTTTGCGCACATGGCTTCGCTTCGCCTCCGGCGCGATGAAGCCGAATTATGGGGCGTGATGACATGGGGAAACGGAGTGATGGCGTCATGGAGCGCTGTGAGTCCTCAACCCCGCCGTCCCAACACTCCAACATTCCGCTTCTCCATTCGCCTCCCCGCCGCCTCATCGTCAACGCGGATGACTTCGGTCGCTCCCGTTCCATCAACGAGGCGGTGCTCCGCGCGCATCGCGAAGGCATTCTCACGAGCGCGAGCCTGATGGTCAACGAAGCCGGCGCGGACGAAGCAGTCGCAATCGCGCGGGAAAATCCCACACTCGCCGTGGGTTTGCATCTGACGCTGCTGTACGGGCACTCGGCTCTGTCGCAAGAAAAAATCCCCGGCCTTGTCAACACCCAACGCGAATTCAGTGACGACCCGGTCACGGCCGGCTTTCGTTACTTCGCGAAAAGAAATCTGCGCGAACAGTTGCGCGCGGAAATCCAGGCGCAGTTCGAGAAATTCCAGACGACGGGATTGCCGTTGGACCACGTGAACGGCCATCTGCACCTGCATCTGCATCCGACGGTGTTCAGCATTCTAATGGAAGACGTGGAGAAACTCGGCATCCGGCGAATGCGTCTGACGCGCGAGCCCTTCTGGATGGATGTGCCGCTGGCCCGCGGGCGGCGACTGTATCGCGCCTCGCACGCCGGGATTTATTTTTGCCTCTCGTGGTTCGCGCAATCCCGGCTCCGCCGCAAAAATATCCGCCATGCGCATCGCATCTTCGGCCTGCTGGAGAACGACCGCGTGGACGAAGCCTATGTTCTGAAACTGCTCGCGGTCTTGCCGCCCGGCGATTCCGAGCTTTACTCGCATCCGTCGCTCGACAAGTTTAAGCACGAGTTTGATGCCTTGATCAGTCCGCGCGTGAAAGATCAGGTCGCGCGGCTCGGCATCCAACTCATCCGTTACCAGGATTTGTGAATTGGAGCGCCGGTCTCCGACCCGGCGCGCTGGAGTTCAGGCTTTAGCCTGCCTCCGCGAACAAGCTAAGGCTTGGACTCCAACACCGAAACGCGCCGGGTCGGAGACCGGCGTTGTGTTTGTACATGACAAAGATTCTAATCATCCTGCTGTTCGCCCTCGGTGTCGAAGCGGTTGGTGTGGTTTTCCTGAGCAAGGGGCTGAAGCAAATCGGCGAGCCACCCACCCTCAGCGTCCGCGAAATCGGCCACCTCATCGCCAAAGGCGCAACGAACGCGAGTATCCTGATCGGCGTAGCACTCGAAGCGGCGTTCTTCGGCGCGTTGCTTTACCTGTTGTCCCAAAGAGATGTGAGCCTGATCTGGCCGCTGACCTCGCTGGGCTTTGTCATCACGGCCATCGCGGCGAAATTCATTTTGAAGGAGGAAGTCTCCACCGTGCGCTGGGCCGGGGTCGCCCTCATCATGATCGGCGCGGCGCTCGTCAGTTACAGCGAGAAGGATAAGCCGAAACCGCCCGCTCCCGTGTTGCCCAGCCCGGCAGTCGTGACTGAACCCAAGTGATGATTTCCATTTCGGGGGTCCGAGGGGCTTCACAGATCGGAATTTCACCAGCCCGTGACCCGTTGTTTTCAAGTTGCGTCGATAACCGCGATCAACACTTCGCTCAACCGGACTGCGCATAGATGGGTCTGACGATGGAGACGCAACAAGGCGCTGATTTTTTGTGGGGATTTCGCCACGGCCCATGCCAGTTTGCCGTAGTCCAAGCTCAAATCAGGCTTGGCGAGTTGATTGAAATCCAATGGCAAATCTTCGCCCACTGTGTCTGAAATCACGCGCACCGTCGCGCAGGGAATTCGGCGCGGGCGGCACCCGGCGTGAATTACTTCGGATTCCATTTCCACTGCGTCCGCGCCGGTCGTGCGGCGCAGCTCGGTTTTTTCGGCCGCCGTTGTAGCGATGCGCGCGGCGCAATGGAACTTCACAGGAGTCGCGCCCGCCGCTGCCAACCTTTGAGCCGTTGAAGCATCGTCTGTCGAGAAAATCACATCGCCGGTTTCCAGTTCCGGACTTAACCCGCCCGCGAAGCCGCAGGTGAAAACGCGGCGCGGAGAGTTTTCTTTCAGAAATTCACGAACCGATTTTTCCGCGTTCTTTCGCCCGATGCCGGTGAGGAGAATGGAAACATTCTTGCGTCCCACCGCGAGTTTCCGGAACGCGCCTGCTTCCTCTTTGAGCGCGAAGCAAACAAGAGTGCGGGTGGCCGGATTCACGATACGCACAAAGTCGCGGCCACCGGGTCAACCGCGTAAATCGTAAATCGTAAATCGTAAATCATAAATCACTTGATCCCGGCCAGTCGCTCTTTCCAAATCTTGTATAGGTCCACCGTCGCGAGCACGTCGCGCAAACAGTATTCGGCAATTTCACGATACTTGCCCTCGGCCAGCAGCGTTTTCACGTCCATGCCCGTCACACCGTGACTTTTCGGCGAATCAATGCCGAACGCTTTGCAGTAAAAGTCCAGATTGAAGCGCCGCGCCGCGCCGTCGCGGCCGCTGACGCTATAAAACGTGAACTGCTCAGCCAGATCACAATGCGGATCGGTCTGGTAACGGTAGCCGAGCCAGTTCTTGCGCGAGATGGCGACGTTGAGCAGCGCGGAGCGCAAGTAAATGAATGGCACGTCGAAGCCGCGCCCGTTGAAAGTGACAACGGAGTCATAGTGCTTGGCCACATCCCAGAACGCCGTCAGCAGTTCGCCTTCATCTGCGCACGGTACGAACTCCACGGGGCTGCCTTCCGCCGCCTTCTCCTCATAATCTTCGGCGGTGAACAGCACTTTGCCGCGCTGGGTGTCGGCGTTGAGCATCGCAATGCACACGACTTGCGCGGTGAACGGCCAGAGACTGAAGAACTGCTGAATCTCCGCGCGCTTGGTGATGCGGGCGGGTTCGTCGGTGAGACGCTCGGCTTCGCGAAACAGGTATTCCCGCTGGACGTCGTCAAAGTTTTCCAGCGGCAATGCGGCCGTTTCGATGTCGAAAACTAACTTGGCCATGCGAATGGAGGGCGGGGGACAATAAAAAACCAGGATGGGAAACCCGTCACGCGGACCAAGCTTGCCATCCCGGTTTTACCATAGGGTTACTTCTTCTTACCCTTTTTCTTTTTTGCTGCCACGCGAATCACCTCCATTCGGTTTTTTGTGTTCTTTGCATTTGGGTTCATGCAAATCAGCGCTTTCATTTTTGATCTTGCATGGTTGTAGAAGAAAAATCCTCTCGCTGGCAATCTTTTTCGTAAGCCATGCGAAAATATTTTTTACGTGCAAAAAGTTCTACGCGCCGAATTTGTCGAACATGCGCGCGTTGGCTTGCATCAACCGGAGCAAATATTTTGCTTCGAACACGCCCAGGGAGCCAGAGTTCGCGCCGGTCTCGGTGAAGCGCTCGAGTTTGTCTGATCCGCTCAACGCCGAGTGCAACAGCACCGGTTGCGGGTGCCACGAGTGGCCTTTGACCGCGCACGGCGTCGAATGGTCACCCGTGATGGCGAGCACGTCGGGCTTTTTCCGCAGCAGAATCGGCAGCGCGGCGTCGAAGTCCTCAATGGCTTTTTTCTTCGCCGCGAAGCTGCCATCCTCGCCGGCCTTGTCGGTGTATTTGTAGTGGACGAAAAAGAAATCGTAGCTGCCGTGCTCCGTCAGATAACGCTCGAACTGCTCCGCGATCGTCTGCGGACCTTCGATCTTCCTCATACCGACGAGTTGCGCAAGGCCCTTGTACATAGGATAGACTGCGAGGCAGGCGGGCTTGAGCTTGTAGCGCTCCTCGAACAACGGGATCTCCGGCTGATGCGCGATGCCGCGCATGAGAAAACCGTTGGCCGGTTTCTCTTTCGCGATGATCGGCAGGGCCTTCCTGTAAAACTCGGCGATGAGCTTCGCCATCTTCTTCTGCTTCGCGTTCTTCGGATCGCGCGCCTTGGCTGTGGGAATCGGGGACCCTTCACGGTTCGGGTCGGCGTCCGTCAGCGGACCGGCCAGGCCCTTGCCGCGAAACACCACGACGAAGCGATGTTCCTTGCCGGCCTTGATGATGACCTGCGTGTCGCCGATTTTCTTCACCTTTGCCGAAAGCATCGCGCAAAGTTTTTCGCAGGTTTCGGTTGGAATTCTTCCAGCGCGGCGGTCTGTAATAATACCTTTGGGATTGAGCGTGGCGAAGTTGGCCCGAGCGCAAACATCTCCGGGTCTGAGTTCCAAACCCAGGCCAAGCGCCTCGATGACACCGCGTCCCACCTGAAATTCCAGCGGGTCGTAGCCGAACAGGCCAAGATGTCCCGGTCCGCTGCCGGGCGTGATGCCGGGCGCGACGGGAATCATTCGGCCTTGCGCGGAGTCCTTGGCGAGCGCATCCAGGTTTGGCGTCGCCGCAGCTTCGAGCGCAGTCAAATAACCTTGCTCCTTGGTGGCCAGGTCGCCCAGACCGTCGAGGACGACGAGCGCAAGCTTGGCTTTGGTCTTCAGAGTCAGTTCAGAATACAGAGGGTCCAATTTCATTTTTTAGTTTCAGTTTTCCGGAATTCGTAGAACGGCGCGTGAGGCCGCGCCGCACAATCTGAAATCATGCGGAGAACGACGAGAGCGTCAACGGAAATGCGCCCGCCTGCGCTTCGCTTCGGGGCGACCTTGAGCGCGGAATTCATCCCCGCGATTTGGAGTTGGAGTTCAGGCTTTAGCCTGCCGGGAGGGAACAAGCTGAAGCTTGAACTCCAACTCGCGAACGCCGCGCTCCTTCGCGCTCGACTTCGATTGGGCATGCCGAAACTATTCGTCCATGGCGCGCGTTGTTCTTGAGAACGTGACCAAGCATTTTCACGGTCCGGACGGGCAAATCCTTTGCGCCGTCAACCGCGCGAATTTCACGGTCGAGGATCGGGAACTACTCACGCTCGTCGGTCCCTCTGGCAGCGGCAAGACCACGACCCTGCGGCTGATCGCCGGCCTGGAGGAACCGACCGAGGGCACGATTTCGCTGGATGGGAAAGTGGTGAACGACGTTCCTCCGAAAGGTCGCGACGTAGCGATGGTTTTTCAGCAACACGCGCTTTACCCGCACATGACCGCGGGCGAAAACATGGCCTTCGGCCTGAAACTGCGGCGCCTTCCAAAGGCCGAGATCGTGGACCGCGTGCGGGGAATGGCCGAACTTCTCGGCGTCACCGACTGCCTGAACCGCGGGCCGGGCCAACTCTCCAGTGGCCAGCGGCAGCGTGTCGCGCTGGGCCGCGCGCTCGTGCGGCGAGCACCATTGCTGCTGCTGGATGAGCCATTCACCAACCTCGATGCGCCGTTGCGCCGCGAGTTGCGCCGCGAACTTCTCCGCCTCCATCGTGAACTGCCCCTCACGATTGTGTTCGTCACGCATGACCAAGCGGAAGCTCTGGCCCTGGGTCAGCGTGCGGCCGTGATGAATTGCGGCGTGATCGAACAAATTGCCACGCCGGCAGACCTGCGCGTGAAGCCCGCCACACCGTTCGTAGCGGCCTTTCTCGATGCCAGCGTGCTCTAACTCGAAGGTCGGCGCCGATGCGAGAATTCCAAGCGACGCGTCGGCTTACGGTTTCTGCACGCGACGCAGCGCGCGAAGTAATTGATATTTGAGAAAAGCCTCCCGGGCGCAAAGCGCGGCGATCCGCCAGCCTTGAGCGCCGTCCAGAAAACCGCGTCGTAACACGTAACCGCGCAGCCACCGAAGCACCGCGTGAGTCCATGGTGAAAAGAAGCCAGCAGTCTGACTCTGCTCAAATCTGTCTTCCGCCCAAAGCTTCGCGTACTGTTGGCAGCGTGCCCAGTGATCGGCGGCATCGCGAAAGGAATGGTGAAATAATTCGCCGCGCAAACGCACGATCCGGCCGGAAACTTCCAGGAATTCATGCACGCGTCCCCCGGCAAAATGCCCGCGGGATTTGCGGAACAGCCGAGGCAGACGGTCGGGATACCAGTCGCCGTGGCGAATCCACCTGCCTTCGTAGCGCACACATCGCCGCACGCTGAAAGCGGACCGGTCCTCCGCCGGCTCGATGGACCGGAGCAATTCGAGTTCGTCGCGCAACTCAGGCGAAAGCTCCTCGTCCGCGTCAATGCTGAAAATCCACTCGTGCTTTGCGAGCGACAGCGCCTTGTTTTTCTGGCCGACGTAGCCGAGCCAATCCTGGTGCTGCCAGCGAGCGCCGAACTGACGGGCGATTTTTTCCGTACGGTCGGTGCTGCCAGAATCGAGCACCACGATCTCATCCGCGAGATCGGCGCAGCTTTTCAGGCAACGCGGCAAGTTCGCTTCCTCGTTGAGCGTGATGAGGCAGAAGGAGATTTTCATCCGGCCTTCTCCGACGCCGCCAGTTCCAGAACGGCGAGAGTTTGCGACACGTTTCGCTCCAGGCTCAACTCTTCCGCCCGCACAGGCGCAGCGTAGAATTTTCGTGCCGACCAGAAGTTGATTGCCCCAACGACGCGCGGCGTGTCGGCAGGATCGTCAAGCACGGTGCCGTGGACATTGTCTTCGATCAACTCAGATGCGCCATTACAAGCGGTCGTGATAACCGGGAGGCCAGCCGCAAGCGCCTCGATCACCACGTTGGCGGAGGGTTCATAGATCGGCAGCGTCACGAACAAGTCCGCTGCGGCATAGGCCTGTTCGACGTTGGCCATCGGACCGGCGAACAGGACGTCCGGAGGAGCGTTCATCGGGATTTTACCGCTGCCGACAACCAGGAGCCGAAGATTTGCCGATTGCGGACTAGCGCTTTGAAGGTGTTCGACGGCGCGCAGGAGAAATTTCAAACCTTTGCGCTCCCAACCCGACCCGACGAAGAGAAGCACGTATTGATCTGGTGTGAATCCAAAGTGCGCCCGGGCCGCGGCGCGATCGGCGGTTTGAAAACGACCAACGTCCACGCCATTGCGGACAAGATGGATTCGTTCAACCGGGAAGGAAAAGTGTTGGAGGATTTCCCGTTTCACCATCTCGGAATTAACGATGACGTGCCGCGTATTTTGCGGATGCAACGTCTGCGCTTCAAGCTGCTGCATGGTGCGATGAAACGCACCGATTCCGATCAAAGGTCGTTTCCACCACGGCGCGAACTGCCGCCGCCGCTCCAGCCAGACGCGATGCACGCCATCGCCCGCGCGATAAACGTCCTGCTTCAACGTGCGTTCCAGACTGAAAACGCAGTCAAACTTTTCCCTGGCCAATTCCTGCCGGACCTGCTCCGCAAAACGCACTGCCTTTTGCGCACGCGTGCCCTGGACTTTCACGCGATGGAGCGCGACATCGGCGGGCTTCTCGTTCCAAGCCTCGGCGAACAAGTGCGGCTCGTGGCCTTGTTGCAGCAGCGCCAGAAGCAAGCGCTGCAAATACAACTCCGCGCCGCCGGTGGCGGAAAATCTTCGGCGGATCAGCGCGAGTTTCATTCGTTCCCGGAAAACGGCTCAGGCCGGTTTGCGCGCCGCGACGACGATGGTGCGGCCCAGCAGCCGCGAATTGAAGTTGAGAATGTCTGGTGTGCCATAATTGTTTGCAAGACTGCAGGGCACGCCAGACAGGGTCAATGAGTTCCCGCGTGAGGATGCCAACCGTGCCATTCCGTCCGCGCAGAACGGCGGAGACCTGGCCAAACTACGAGTTTGCCCTTCGTATCTCCCGAATCCTTAGCGAACGGAGCGCCGGCCTCCGGGCACGGCGCGTTGGTATCGGCGACTTTGAAACGCGCCGTGCTCGGAGGCCGGCGCTCCGTTGCGACGCGGCGACTTCACCCAGAGTGCAAGCTTCATTCGAATCGCCAAGGATGCGGCCGTATCTCATCGTTTTGAATTGGCAAATGGCAGTCAATCGGGTATGAATTAGTTGTGGCTTACTCAAGGTTGCGCTGATGAAAATTAGGTGTCGTGGTTTCCTCTCCCTCCTGGGATTGTTGTTCTGCGTTGCTGCAACTCCGGCTCAGGTCGTCATCAATGAATTCATGGCCGACAACAAAACAACCCTCGCTGACGAAGACGGTTCGTATTCGGATTGGATCGAGATCTACAACACCAACATCACCTCGGTGAACCTGAGCGGGTGGTCGTTGACGGATGATCCGACGCACCAGGACCGGTGGTTTTTTCCTGCAACGAATCTCACCACGAAAGGATTCATGGTCGTTTTCGCTTCGGGGAAGAACCGCGCGGTGCCCGGTGCGCCGTTGCACACGGACTTTGGCCTCAATAAAAGCGGCGAATACCTTGCGTTGTTGCGACCTGATGGGAGCATCGCGACCGAATTCGCGCCTGCGTTTCCGGAGCAATATCCCGATATTTCTTATGGCGGGGCGCAAGATGTCGCGACCAACACACTTGTCACGAGCGGGCAATTCGTGAGTGTCCTCGTTCCGCCGGATGGAAGCCTCGGGTCAACTTGGCGGCAGACCAATTTCAACGATTCGAGCTGGATCAGCGGCGCAACCGGGGTGGGCTATGAAACGGCTGTGCCCGGCTTGGCGGTTTACAACTACCTCGCCAGTGTTGGCACCTGCACTCTGCCAGCGGCCCAAGGCGTCATCAGCAATCCGTCCCAGCAACTTGCGGTGTACGCCGAGAATTCAGCGGTCATCAATTACTTCAATACCGGCGGTGCCGCCCATTACGGAAGCGACAGCACTTTTCCCGGGCTTACGATGGGAGTTGATCAGGGCAACTTCGTGGTGAAGGCCACCGCCACGATTGCGATCCCAGCCGCGGGTAACTGGACCTTCGGTGTCAACAGCGATGACGGATTCATCCTCACCATCGGCGGCACGAGCATGTCGTTTCCGAATCCGCGCGGGCCGGGCGATACCTTGCAAACGTTTAATTTCCCAGCCGCAGGCACGTACTCCCTGGACCTCGTTTATTACGAATGCGGCGGCGGCGCGGAAGTGGAGTTGTTCGCGGCGCAAGGCAGTTACACCTCGTGGAACGCGACCAATTTCCGGCTCGTAGGCGACACAGCAAACGGCGGGTTGGCGGTGACAGCGCCGGTGGTGTCGGGCGGCGGCAGCAGCTTGAGTTACCGGTCGTCTATCAACCTGGACGTGCAGGCGCAGATGGCCGGCGTCAATGCCTCCGCTTTCCTCCGCGTGCCATTCAACGTCACTGATCCCTCGGTCGAGTCGCTTACGTTGCGCATGAATTATGACGATGGATTTGTCGCGTATCTCAATGGTCAGGAAATCGCGCGCCGCAACGCGCCCGCCACTCCGCAATGGAATTCAGCCGCGACGGCCACGCATCCCAACGCCCAGGCGCTCATCTTTGAGGAGATCAACGTTTCGGATAATCGTAGCGCGTTGCAGGCCGGCAACAACGTGCTGGCGATCCACGGCTTGAATCGGAGCGCCGCTGACACTGACTTTTTGATCGTGCCGGAACTGGCCGAATACAGGGCAATCAACACTTCCAACGTGTTCTTCTTAACGCCGACGCCAGGGGGACTCAACAGCGGTGGGTTCATCGCGTTCGTAGAGGACACCAAGTTCAGCGTGGATCGTGGCATTCACACCGCGCCCTTCAGCTTGGTAATCACAACAGCCACGGCGAACGCAACGATCATTTGCACGACCAACGGCTCGGTTCCGTCGCTAATCAATGGCTTCGTCTATGGCAGCCCGCTGACGATCAACCGCACGACAGTGATTCGCGCCGCGGCCTTCAAGGATGGGTTCCAGCCTTCAGGTGTGGACACGCAGACCTATCTCTTCCTGAACGATGTGATCCGTCAATCTCCTAACGGCGAGACTCCGCCCGGTTGGCCCGGCACTTGGGGCGCTAACGTCGTTGATTACGGCATGGACCCGGACGTGGTGAACAATCCGGCTTACAGCGGAGCAATCACCAACGGTCTCAGGGCGATTCCGTCCTACTCCATCGTAACGGCATTGGGAAACCTGTTTGATCCGGTCACGGGCATTTACGCCAATCCCAGCCAGGATGGCATTGATTGGGAGCGACCGGCTTCGATCGAACTCCTTTACGCCGACGGTCGCGAGGGCTTCCAAGTCAACGGCGGCATCCGCCTTCGGGGCGGGTTCAGCCGTAGCCCCAATAATCCCAAGCACGCCTTCCGATTCTTTTTCCGGTCCGAATATGGCGCCGCGAAGTTGAACTATCCCGCCTTCGCCAACCAGGGTGGTGCAGAGAGCTTTGACAGCTTCGACCTCCGCACGTTTCAAAATTACTCGTGGAGTTTCCTCGGTGATTACCGCTTTATCGCCCTGCGCGATCAGTTCTCGCGCGATACGCAGATTGCCCAAGGTCAGCCGGCCGAACGCGGCGACTTCTACCACCTTTACATCAACGGCCAGTATTGGGGATTGTTCAACTCCGACGAGCGCCCGGAGGCCTCGTATGGCGAAAGTTACTTTGGGGGCAACAAAGAGGATTACGACGTCATCAAGGTGGACACCAGCGCCGGCTACACCATCTTCGCCACGGACGGCAATATGGATGCGTGGAGGCGGTTGTGGCAGGCGGCAACCAACGGCTTCGCCACTGACGCCGCCTATTTCAGGGTGCAGGGACTGAACGTGGACGGCACTCGCAATCCGGCCTACGAGAACCTCCTCGACGTGGACAATCTGATTGACCACATGCTGGTGATCTTCTTCACCGGCAACATTGATGCGCCGATCTCCGCGTTCCTTGGCGACAACAATCCGAACAACATGTATGCGATGCGCAATCGCACCGGCCTTCACGGCGGCTTCCGCTTCTTCGCGCATGACTCGGAGCACACCCTTCTGCACGAGTCTTCGCTGGGCAACAATGATGAGCTTCACCGCAACCGCACCGGCCCGTTTCCCGCGGGCGATCCGGTCCAGCAGGGTGCGGCCACCGCGCTGGCCCGGAGCAATCCGCAGTATTTCTTCTCGCGATTGACGGCCAATGCCGAGTTCCGGTTGCGGCTCGCCGATCGCATCCAAAAACAATTCTTCAATGGCGGCGTGCTGACGACCGAGGCCTGTCGCGCTCGATTTCTTACCCGCAGCAACGAAATCTACGCCGCGGTGATAGGCGAATCGGCGCGCTGGGGTGATTCCAAACGGGCAACACCCTTCACGCGAAACGTAGAATGGGTGACCGAGATGAACCGTGTCGGCGGCGACTACTTCGCGCAGCGGCCCGGAATCGTTCTCGGACAGTTTTTGGCGAAGGGATGGTTCCCCACCGTTGCCGCGCCGTCCTTCAGCCAGTATGGCGGCAACGTGACCAACGGTTTTCAATTCACGATGAGCGCGCCCGCCGGGATTATCTACTACACGCGCGATGGCTCTGATCCGCGGCTGCGCGGCGGTGGCGTTTCCCCGGCTGCGCTGGCTTACGCCGGCCAACTTGCGCTGAATCAAAGCGCCCACGTCAAAGCGCGCGTGCTGAATGCCGGCACGTGGAGTGCGCTTACGGAGGCAACGTTCTATGTCATCCAGAATTTCACGGATTTGTTGATCACCGAAATCATGTATCACCCGCCGGGCACCACGAACCTTGACGGCGACGAATTCGAGTTCATCGAATTGAAAAACGTCGCGAGCACCAATCTGGAGCTTAGCGGTGTGCGGTTCACCAACGGCATCACGTTTACCTTCCCGGTTGGAACGTTCCTCGCCCCGAACAACTTTGTCGTGCTGGTGAGCAATCCGGCTGCGTTCACCAACAAGTATCCAGGCGTGCGCGTGGATGGTGTTTATACCAACCGGCTGTCCAACGGCGGCGAGACGGTGATGCTCACCCACGTGACGGGCACGCCGATTTTCTCGGTCAATTACGGCACACGCCCGCCGTGGCCGCCTACCGCTGATGGTACCGGATTTTCGCTCGTGCCCGTGAATCCCAATTTAAGCCCCGATCCCGCCAATCCGCTGAACTGGCGCGCCAGCACCGCCATCGGCGGCTCCCCAGGTGACGATGACGCGCCCGCGAACATCCCTCGCGTGTTCATCAACGAAGCGCTGACGCACACGGATCCGCCGCAACTGGACACCATCGAACTCTATAATCCCAACCCCACGAACGTGGACATCGGCAATTGGTACCTGACCGATCAGCGGACGGCGCCCCAGAAATTCCGCATTCCCGCTGGCACAACCATCCCGGCCAACGCCTTCAAGAGCTTCACGGAAGAGGATTGGAACCCAACATTGCCCTCGACGAATAGCTTCCGGCTCGATTCGCACGGAGAGCAAATCTATCTCTATTCGGCCGACACCAACGGCGCTTTGACCGGCTACTCCGACGGCTTCACCTTCGGCCCGGCCCAGAACGGCGTGAGCTTCGGGCGTTACGTCATCAGCACCGGCGAGGCGCAATATCCGGCGCAATTGGCGAATTCATTGGATGGGCCGAATGCCGGGCCGCGCCTCGGCCCGGTGGTTATCAACGAGATTCAATACCATCCTCTTCCCGGGGGCGATGAGTTCATCGAACTAAAGAGCATCACCAACGCCCCATTGAAACTCTACGATCCGCTTTTTCCGACCAACACCTGGCGGCTGAACGGAGTCGGCTATTTCTTTCCCACCAATGTAGAGGTCGCGCCGAATGGCTTGTTGCTGGTGGTGGCCAGTGATCCGGCAACGTTTCGCGCCAGATATGGAGTGCCCGCCGGCGTGCCGATCTTTGGTCCCTATCCAGGCGCGCTGCAGGGCAACGGCGAAGCCCTGGCTCTGCAATGCCCCGATCATCCAGACGTCGACACGAACACCGGGACGATTTTTATCCCGTACTTTGACATTGATGCGGTTCGCTTCGATGACAAAGCGCCCTGGCCGACGAACGCGGATGGTTTCGGTGCGTCGTTGGAACGGCTCGTGGCCTCGGCCTACGGCAACGATCCCATCAATTGGCGCGCCAGCCCGGGCGGACCTTCGCCGGGATTTGAGAACACTGAGGACCGCCCGCCCTTCGTGAACGCAGGATTTGACCGATCCTTCACCGTCACGAGCCTGCCATTGGCGGTCGTGCTGACCGCCACGGCTACCGACGATGGATTGCCCAACCCGCCGGGCGCGCTGACTGTGAATTGGAGTCAGGTCAGTGGCGCAGGTAGCGTGTGGTTTAACGACCTCCATCAGCCTGGCACGACGGCGCACTTCCCCGGCCTCGGCACATACCTCTTGCGGCTGACGGCCAACGACGGCACGAATCAAGTCAGCGACGACGTGGCGATCACAGTCCAGCGTTCGATAGCGACCACGCCGTTTACGTTTGTGGCAAAGCGCTCCGTGTGGAAGTACCTGGACAACGGTTCCAACCAGGGCACCGCCTGGAGGTCGCGCACCTTCAATGACCAGTCCTGGAATTCCGGCCCCGCTCCGTTGGGATACGGCGACGCCAATGGCCAATGGCCGGCCACGACGAACAGCTACGGGCCCGATCCGAACAACAAATATGTCACCACGTATTACCGGCGCAGTTTTACGCTTGCGGATCCGACGCTGGCCACGAACCTCGTCGTTAGCGTCCAGCGTGACGACGGCGTGGTCGTTTACCTCAACGGCACTGGCATTTTCACCAACAACATGCCGACCACCGTTCCCATCGGCTACTTGACCAATGCTTCGACTGCGATTGGTGGCGTGGACGAAACAGCTTTTTATTCGCAAGCCGTGAATTCCTCCCTCTTGGTCAGCGGCACCAATGCACTCGCAGCCGAGATTCATCAATCCAGTGGCACCAGCAGTGATATCATCTTCGATCTCGAATTGGCCGGCGCACTGTTGCCGCCGAATCAGTCGCCGGTGGTTGATGCGGGGCTGGACCAGACCATCACGTTGCCCACCAGCGCCACCTTGAGCGGCAGCGCGACGGATGACGCATTTCCAATCTCGCCCGGGTTACTGTTGTGGGGTTGGTCCAAGTTCAGCGGGCCGGGAACGGTGACGTTCGCCAACGCCAGCGCGCTCGACACCACGGCCAGTTTCTCAACGAATGGCAACTATGTGTTACGACTGACGGCCAACGATGGAGTAGTGGCGACGAGCGATGATCTGGTCGTGACGGTTTATCCGTCTTTTCTGCCGCTTCGCATCGAGTCGGCGGTTTGGTCTGCCGGACCGCCGCCCAGTTTTCGCATCACCTTCACGGCCCTCGCGGGGCTGAGTTACACCATCCAGTATCGCGACTCATTGACGACCGGCGGCTGGTTGAAGTTGGCCGACGTGCCAGCACAAGGCACACCGCAAAGTGTCCTGATCAGCGACGCTGGAACAGCCAGCTCCCCGCGCCGCTACTATCGAGTTGTCACGCCATCGCAGTAGCGAGGCGGATTTTGACGCCCGAGGCCGCGCCGTACTGTCGTGCAGACTCATCCACAAGCTGGCTTTTGAGTCCAGCATTTCACTTTGGATAATCCCGCCACAGCCAGCGGAGCATTTCGGGCATGATGGAACCGCCGTGCGCGTCCGAGTGAGTCCCCTCTGCGAAATCGTGTTTTACGTCGTAGCCCTTCTCCTTCAGTGCCGCCAACATCGCCTCGTTCTGCACGTGCCAATCACGATTCGGATTCCTGGTGTTCGGATTATCGTGCAACGTATCCTCCAGGAAGATCCGAATGGGTTTCTTTTCGCTCTCACGAATGACCTTCGGATAAACGTGCCCGCCGCGGATGTCCGTGAAACTGCCGATGCAACTGATGACTTTGCGGAATTCGTCCGGCCGCTCCCACGCCACGTTGAACGCGCAGATCGCGCCGCTGCTGGTGCCGCCGATCGCGCGGCCTTCGGGGTCTTTGATGAGATTGTACTTCTTCCCAACTTCAGGCAGCATCTCCTCGATGAGGAAGCGCGCGTAGCGGTCGCCCAGTGAATCGTATTCGAAGCTGCGGTTGCTCGGATTGCCGCCGCCCACTTCCGCATACTCTTCTCCGCGCGCGCCCGGCGTAATGAAGATGCCGATGGTCACGGGCATCTGCTTCTTCGCGATCAAATTCTCCATCACCTGCGGCACACGCAACACGCCGTTGGAGCGCGTCGCCCGCTGGCCGTCCTGAAAGACGAGCACACAGGCCGGTTTGTCGGGCGTGTATTGGGCCGGCACATAGACCCAATACTTGCGGACGGTGTTGGTGAAAATCTGGCTGCGAAAGAGAATCGGGCCTTCCAATTTGCCTTTGGGCACTCCTTCCTGCGGAAGAGAATCGGGATCAGTC
The DNA here is from genome assembly GCA_964574525.1 of uncultured Bifidobacteriaceae bacterium. Lineage (GTDB taxonomy): Bacteria > Verrucomicrobiota > Verrucomicrobiia > Limisphaerales > JADLHS01 > WYBW01. The sequence continues at coordinate 2,152 of CAZNOE010000022.1, read as the reverse complement.
TTGTAAGTGACCGCGACCTGCGGCGCAGGTTTTGCCGGTGGCGGGTTTGTACGCCGAGGGGGCGGTTCTTGGGCAATGGTGAAGCGCGTCAACGAAACAAACAGGAGCGCAATCAGGATACGATTCGTCATTTTCATCTTCGGGTTCGTTTGATCGCTGCTTCGAAAACATCAACCTCGTCGTAATCTGGGCGCAATTCCTTTCGAAGCCTGACCGCTCGCCGGTCTGCCGATTCCTCGTTAGCATACACGTCGGCCAAGGCTGGAATTCCGCCTAGGACTTCCACGACGACCCAAACGCGATCGGGGTTCGCTCTTTTCATATCATTTTTTGAATCTGCATAATTCGGCCAACCCTCAGAGTCAATGTAGATAACGCTGAGTCGTTGACCATAAGCCG
>CAZNOE010000022.1:0-1743 GCA_964574525.1 uncultured Bifidobacteriaceae bacterium | reverse complement strand
GAAAACATCAACCTCGTCGTAATCTGGGCGCAATTCCCTTCGAAGCTTGGTCTCCCGCCGTTCTGCCGATGCTTTGTCTGCGTGAACGTCGGCCAATACTGGAATTCCGCTTTGGACTTCTACGACGACCCAAACGCGACCGGACTTCTTCTTCATATCGAGGTTTGGCGGACTAGCCGGTGGAAAGAAGTGCTTGGCCGTGTTTGTAGGTCCGGCGTTCTTTGTACAGAATCATGTGGCTGACGAATATCGTAGCCTGCCATTCCGGGCCCAGCGCTGTCACGATTTTGCTGATGAGGGTACGCGCCGTGCGACGCACACGTTTAAGATTGAGCGGCTTTGTCGCGTCTGTCTTTGGGTTCTCGTAACGAAATGTAAAAGGCAGCTCCCGTTTTAGAGACTGAAGCAATTCAAGCAACATGATGCGATCGGGAACGTCCTCGCATGGGTAATCCGCGTTAATCGGGTACTCGCGGTCGAACCAGTTCGGTTCGGTGCCATCGCGCTCTCTGCCGACATCCTTGGGGCCAAATCCAGAACCGTTCCATTTGCTTTGGCCCTTGGCCTTATAGTGGGCGATTAACAAGTCCTCGTTTGCGCTGGTGCTCCAATTGCCATGCAACACCAAGCAGCGGAAATGCACCTCCTCCATTGTAATTTTCTGGCGACCCCTCAATTTCCAATAATGCTGCTCCAAGCGCTCCCCAACGTCGGTAGCCTTCCCGACGTAAACGATCTCGTCTTTTAGCAAGAGTTGGTAAACGCCTTGCCAGAGATTGTGCTGCTTCTGGAATTGGGCGAGGTCTCGAAGCGACTGCTCCGTCAGCCTGCTGCTGGGCATGGACTGCAACCGCTTTTCCAGTTGTTCAGTGACCGCACCAGGCAGGTCAAAATCAAAAAGGTCAAAACGTAGGTGGCTCTAAGTCCGTCGGAGCAGAATTTAATACACTGGAATCTCTACGCCTTGGAGAATGGAATTGCCAACCACAATGCACCGGTGTCACCAGCCAATGGGCTTCATGGCGCAGGCGAGAATGCCTTCGTATCCACACACTTCACCTTGTTATCCGGATTCTCCACCACCCCGGCGATCACGAGGCCCGGATATTCTTTAAGCATCTTCCGCTCCGCTTCCTCGGGCGATTTGGCGCGGACGCTTTCGGCCCACCGTTGATAGCCGGACTCTCCAGTTTCCGAGGACGGATAAACGCCTGTGAGGAAGTAGTTCTTGATTTTCATAAATCGACTCCGCTGACTGCCTATCGCGATCGCATCGAAGTGCTTCCAATGAAGCGGAGGCTACATACCGAGTTCCTTTTCGAGATCGATCAGCGCCTTCTTGCGAGTGTGAAGTTCTCTTACTTTCGCCAAACTGATGAATTTCAAATGGCGTTGGATCTCGTGAAAACTCCCACGAGTCAATTCTCCAATTATTTCCGGGTCTGTCTCGTTTCCAACTAGGAAGATGTGACTATTCCACAGATCAAACGCGTGCTTCAGCTTCGCCAGATCGTGGTAAAGATCGCCGTTCACACGCACCTCGAAGACATACGTGGGCACTGATTGTTGGACTCTTCGCCAAACTACATCCAGCCTTCCCAAATCGAAAGGATACTCCTCCTCTGCAATATGGCTTTGCAAGCTTCCGATTTCGACAAGCTTCTGCTTGATTTCTTTGTGTGTGGACGGCGGCTCTACGACTCCCTGTTGCCTCTCCTTGAATTTTGAAACAACCTCCAAACC
>CAZNOE010000021.1:17338-21401 GCA_964574525.1 uncultured Bifidobacteriaceae bacterium | reverse complement strand
GTCAATGATATGACCGAACACGTTGTTCATGGTCCCGATGGGCGCTTTTGAAATCATGGAGCCTGCTCAGAGCCGACAGACGCTGTCACTCCACCAGCCGCGCGCGGTAGATGCGAACACGAAGTTCGGCCGCCGCGGGATCCGTGAATTGCACCGTGCCGGTATTGTTGGTCAGCGTGCCAAGTACGGTCCACTGAAGCAAATTGCTCGAGCATTCAACCGCGTACTGATCGCCCGGTGTGCCGGCAATCGTAAGTTGCGCCTGGCCGTCAGCGAGCATTTCGATGGAACTGATCACCGGGATGACACTGACGGTCAGGGTCGCCGTCGGACTCGTGATCGTTCCCGCCTGGTTGCTGATCGTGACATCGTAATCACCGGCGTCTCCCGGTTGCACGCTGGGGATGGTGAACGTCGGGCCGGTCGCGCCAGCGATGACTGCCGAATTGAAGCGCCACTGATAGGCGAGCGGAGCCGTCCCCGACGCCGACACGTTGAACGTGACAGGGCTTCCTTGCACCAGGTGTTGCGACCCGGGCGGACTCACAATTCCCGGCGGCACTAGCACTGTCAGCGTGGCAACCAAACTGGTGATCGCGCCCGCCGGATTGGTGACGATCACGGAATAACCGCCCGCCTGGGCAGACTGCACATTCGCCAAGTCGAGCGTCTCGCCGGTCTCGCCCGGAAGCTGCGCCCCCTCTAAGCGCCACTGATAGCCCAGCGGCGGCGAACCGGTCGCGGCGACCGCCAGCATCGCGTCTTCGCCCGCGATGGCCGTTTGATTTGTGGGTTGGAGGGCAATCGCCGGCGGCACAAGCACGGTCAATGTGGCCACCATGCTCGTGGCCGATCCGGACGCGTTAGCGACGACAACGGCGTAATCACCCGCATCCGGAGTTTGGACGGAGGCAAAACTCAGCGCGTTGTTCGTGCCTCCGGCAACGTTGGTGCCGTAGTGCCGCCATTGCCAGGTCAGCGGCGGATCTCCGGCGGCGGCGGCATAAAGCCCGGCGCTGGCGCCGAGGATGGCCGTCACGTTTGAGGGTTGCACCGTGATGGTGGGCGGCGCCGAATCCTGGTTCGCCGAATACACCCAACGCACGGCATCAGCCACAACGTTCTTACCGCCCTGGCCGACGTTGTTGGCGATGCGCACGAGGCCGTTTGTGCCCAAGGCGAACTGTTTGCCTGAGGCCAGCAAGAGCCAGCCGCCGCTGCCGCCGGATTGGTTTACGTTCACCGCCATATCTCCATCGCTGGATGAAACGAGGAACGGCGTGCTGGCCGCGCCCTTGGTGACCGTGGGGAACCAGCCATAGACATCATAGTGGCCCGCCGTGGTGAGGTTCGGAGTGAACGTGGCCGTCGCCGAGGCGCTGCTCGCCGCGGAGGAAGCCGTGCGATAATCCGCGCCATACTTGTCCGTGGCCGTCGTGCCGGTTGTCCAAGTGCCCGTGAAGCTGGCCGCCGGGTTGTCCACGATCACATCCGCTACGGGCGAAGCGAAATTTGCGGTGATGCTGAGGTTCGTCGTCATCGTCACTGTCAGCGGATTGTTGGTGCCGCTCGCGTCGCCCGTCCACCCGCTGAAAGGAAAGGAGGACACCGAGTTCGCGGTCAGGGTCACGAGGCTGCCGGGCGCGTAGCTCGTTTGGTCCGGAGATTTTGTCACGGTACCGCCGATCGTTGCCGACGCGGTCAATGCGTAATTGACGGTCAAGACTGCCGGGGCGCTGGTGACTGAACCCAGGCCGTTGGTGATCACCACGGCGTAGTTCCCGTTATGGACCGGCTGCGCATTGACTCGCGAATAAGTGCTGGCCGTGGCGCCCGCGAGGTTCGTCCCGTTACAGCGCCATTGATAGGCCAGCGACGTGCCGGTGGCCGTCACGGCGAACGTGGCGGTCTGGCCGGCAATGACGGTCTGGCTCTGCGGCTGCGCAGTGATGGATGGCGGCGTGTTGACGGTGAGGACGGCGTTGGCGCTGGTCGCGGTGCCGGCGAGGTTGCTCACGACCACGGAATAATTACCCGCATTCGTAGATTGCACGTTGCTCTTTGTGTAACTACTGGAAGTTGCGCCCGAAATGTTCGCTCCGTTGAAACGCCATTGGTAAGTCAGCGGCGTCGAACCGCTCGCGCCGACGGTGAACGTCACCGCCGCCCCCGGATTCACGGTCTGACTCAGCGGCTGCGAAGTAATCGTGGGTGCGATCAATGTCGAATAGGTGGCCAGGAAATCAACGCCGGTTTTATTCGGGCCGACGCTGACGGGATTGCTGAAGCTGGACGGCGCGAACGTGTAGTTCTCCAGGCTCGCATTCACCGTATAAGTGCCCGCCGGCAAAGAGACAATGTCATAAGTCCCGTCGCTGTCCGTGTAGGTCATGCGGGTGGTTGAGACATAGACGCGCGCGCCCTGGAGCGGGCCGCTCGAGGTTTGGATCGTGCCGCTGATGCGATACGTGGTGGGCGAGCCAATGGTCACAATCAGCGACTGGCTGCCCACGCCGCCTTTCATGTCGCTCGCAACGCAGCGCACCAGGTATTCGCCGGCCGTGCTCCAGCTTTTGGCTGCGACCGGGCCGTTGGTTCCGAAATTGCCGTCGCCGAAATCCCAGTAATACGCCAGGGCGTCACCGTTCGAATCAGAAGCCGTGGCGGTGAAGGTTAACGTGGCGCCAGTGCCCGCGTTCGTGGCGGTGGCGGAAAGGTCCACCGTCGGCGGCAGGTTTCCGGGAAACGCACCGACGTTCACGACCACGTCCAACGACTCGGGCGAAGTCCCGCCCTTTCCGACGGGTGTGATGTGGATGCCGGAGACCGCGTCCGAGAACGTGCGGCCAATAACGATGGCCGCGTCATTCTTTCCGTCGGTCGAGCCGGGCGTGGTGTCGAGCAACTGGCTGCGTTGATTTCCGTTCTGCGCCCAGCGCAGGCCGCCGCCGCTCATGAGCCATTTGATGCTTGTGAATTTCTGCCGGAACTCGACCCAGTAATTTGTCTGGCTGTTCTTGACGACGCGCAGGCCGCGTACTCCGGGCGAATTCGCATTGTCATGGCAGTAGATGCGATACGTGCCGTTGCTGGTCGCGGTGACCACTTCGTTGGTCGTCAGCCAGTTCAAATAGTTTTTGTACCGCGCGTTGAAATGGTTGTTCCCCGCGCTCGCGGATCCCATCGTGTCGAAGCTGTCGCCGTATTCGACGCTCGTGCCCGGGCCGATCGTGCTGGTGCCGCCGGTGTCCCAGTGATTGGCGTGATTCAACCCCCAATTGTGTCCCAGTTCATGGCCCGCCACACCCGTGCCGAAACTGCTGCGCAACCACGCTCCGGCCGACCCCACGTAGGCCAGGCCCGACCACCCAAAACCCGGCACCGGCCCCATGCAAATGACGTCCCGACCATAATTGGTCAGCACGTAGCCCGCCGCAGTCGCCGCCGCGCGGGCCTCCGTGCGCAACTGATTGTAATAATCATTCGTGCCGTACCAGGAGGCGGAATTGGTCATCCGGAAAATCGGCGTCACGTCCGAGCCGGAGCCAACCAACTGAAAACCGGCCCGGCCATAAGACATCTCGAGGTAGAAGCTGTTTAAGTTGGCGACCAGCGTGGCACCGCCGCTCTCGGTCAGCGAGACGCCCGTCAGATCGGGAAAATCCACACGAATGAGAATCACGTTCTTCAGCCCCTCCGTCCAGACGGACGCTTGCGGATCGCCGGCGCCGTCGGGTGAGGGCGGGCCGCTTTCGCCGGCGATGATTCCCTCATTGGCCTGCACCGCATGCAAGGTGCGGCAATAAAATCTGACCGCGCCGCCGACGTCCGCCGCGACTTCCTGCCCGATGATGGTGGACGACTGGCCGGAGACTGAACAAATCGCTTCCGCATTCTGCGCCTTCGCTGCGGCGGCTTCCGCGGGTTCGAGAATCCGCACGGGGTTGGCGCTGACGGCCAGCCACCGGTCCACGGCAATGCCGTGCAACGGAACGTTGTTGCGCGTCGGTTCGCCCAGACGCCAGTCGTACACGAACGCCTCGAACTCGCGCCCGCCGATTTG
>CAZNOE010000021.1:6780-17238 GCA_964574525.1 uncultured Bifidobacteriaceae bacterium | reverse complement strand
GCCCAGTCGTGAAAGCGAGCGAAGGTCTCTTCGGGAATGGGCCGCAGCCATAAGACGTCCGGCGTGACGAAGAGAGCATTGGTCGGGGCCGGCGCGTCCAAAAGCGGCAAGGATGATTGAGGTACCGCCCCAATCCCCTGGGCGGACGCGGTTGCTCCACTTTGAGACAGCCCGCGCTCCGTCTTGGACAACGGCCCCGCGCCAGGATTTTGCGCACCCCCCCGCGGTGGAGGCGGGCGGGTTAACCACAAAACGAGCGCGGCTAACAACAATATTGCCAACAACAATCGACGAAACTTCATATCAACGCCGGCGGTTGGTTGGAAGAAACGCCACACCGGGTGGGCGTAACAGAGCCTGCCCCATGCCACGACGCGGCGCCGGATGGGCAGTTATATCCGGAAAAGCATCTGCCGACGGTGCTGCAGGCCTGCCTGAACGCCGCCACGGTGGTGGTCTATTGCACCGGGGGTGACTGTGAGGACAGCGAGTTTGTGGCGCTGTCGCTGGCGGAGGCGAGCGTGGCAACGAAGAACTTCCGGGTGTACGCCGGGGGTTTCAACGAGTGGAGCGCCCAGGGATTGCCGATGGAAACCGGCGCACGCCACAGCGGCGAGTTGAAAGGCGGGCGCAAATGAACGCGCGGAGCACCTCGACAACGGCCTTCAATCTCCCGGGCGCAGCGATGGTGCTGGCCCGCTGGCTGGTGGGCGGCGTTTTCATTTACATGGGCTTGAACAAGGCGATGCATCCGGCGGACATCCTGGTCGCCCTCCGGCAATATCACCTGATTGAGCATTACCTGCTGCTGAACCCGATCGCCGCAGTTCTGCCGTGGCTGGAAATTCTTTGTGGCTGGTTGCTGGTGGCGGGAGTGGCGGTGCGGGGAACGGCGTGGCTGTCGCTGGCGACGCTGGCGGGGTTCAGTTGCCTGGTGCTGCAACGCGCGCTCGCCTTGCACGCGGCGGGGACCACTCCGTTTTGCGCGATCCGCTTTGACTGCGGGTGCGGCGGCGGCGAGGTCTTCGTCTGCCGCAAACTGCTGGAAAACCTCGTGCTGGCGCTGCTATCCGGCTGGGTCCTTGTCCGCCGCGTTGACGGGTGGTGTCTCCGGCGCGACTTGATCCCAGGCGCATTCCGGCCTGAGGCCGGTGGGCGTCGAAACGCAATGGGGCGCTGAAAGATGGCACGTGGCTGGCATGGCAGGGACGGCAACGCGCACGCCGTTCGCTACCGCTCAAAAAGCGGGCGGACTGTGGAGTAACGAGCCTGCGAGACTTTTGCAAGGAGTTGGAAACGCGAAGCTCAAAGACAACGCCAAAGCAAAATGATTTGGTTTTGCGAGCGCGGTTGTTACCGTCCGAACCAATGAAGATTCTCTTTGGCGCGCTTTTGCTGGTGATGTGCGGTGTGCTGCGCGCAGAAGTCAAATTGGGCAACGAAGTGCTCGCCGAACACAAATTCAAGGAACTCGCTGGCAAACGCGCCGGCCTCATCACGAATCCCTCCGGCGTCAACGCAAACCTGGAGTCCACCATTGACGTGTTGCGTGCCGCACCGAACGTGAAGCTGGCCGCGTTGTTCGGACCAGAGCATGGGGTTTATGGCGATGTGCCGGCGGGCGAGAAGATCGAGAGCCAGACGGACCCGCGCACGGGTCTGCCCGTTCATTCGCTGTACGGCAAGACGCATAAACCCACCCCCGAGATGCTCAAGGGTCTCGACGCGCTGGTTTATGATTTGCAGGACACGGGCTGCCGTTCCTACACGTTTATCAGCACGATGGGCGTCGCGATGGAGGCCTGCGGCGAGGCGGGCATCGAATTCGTCGTGCTGGATCGTCCGAATCCGCTCGGCGGTGTGCGCATTGAGGGCGCGATGATCGAGGACGAAAAGCTTCGCTCGTTCGTGAGCAGGTGGGACGTGCCCTACGTCTATGGCATGACGTGCGGTGAACTCGCGCGCATGATCAACGACAAGGGCTGGATCAAAAAGCGGTGCAAACTCATCGTCGTGCCGATGAAGGGCTGGAAACGTACGATGGTCTGGCGCGACACGGGTTTGCCGTGGGTGCCGACTTCGCCGCACGTGCCGCACGGCGAATCTCCGTTGTTTCAAGTGGCGACGGGGATGATCGGCGAAATTGGCGGTGCGAGCACCGGCATCGGTTACACGCTGCCATTCCAATGCGTCGCCGCGCCGGACGTGGACAAGCACAAGCTCGCGGAGACGCTCAATGCCTATCATTTGCCGGGCGTGCGCTTTCAGCCCGTGACCTACAAGCCGTATTATTTCTCGTTTTCGAACCAGGTCATTTCCGGCGTGCAACTTTACTTCACCGATCCCGCGCACGCGCCGCTGACGGCGATCAACTTTTACGCGATGGAGGCGCTCAAGAAAGTTGCGGGCCGCGATTTGTTCGAGGAAGCGGTCAAGGCGGGCAGGAAATTCGACATGTTCGACAAAGTCAACGGCACCGAGGCCACGCGCAAAGCGCTCCAGGCAGGCACATCCGCAGCGGAAATCGTGGCGTCGTGGAAGGCGGGCGAGGAAAAGTTTCGGAAGGAGCGACGGAAATACTTGCTGTACTGAAAACCGCGTGGCGAGACAACGTCAGCCGGCTTTGAACGCCTCGCGCAACACCTCGATGCTCTTGGGCACGGCCAGGTCGGGAGCTTCCTTGCCTTCCATTTCGAGCGAGACCCAGCCCGTGTAGCCGGCATCAGCGAGAATCCGAGCGATGCGTTTGTAATCGAGGTCCAGCGTGTACCACTCGCCGCCGCCGTAATAAGTCTTGGCCTGCACGAAAACTGTCTTCGGCGCGATCTGCGCCAGCTTGTCGTAAGGGTCTTCTATGAAATTGCCCGTGTCCATCAGCCCGCCGAGCCAGGGCGATTTGATCGCGTTAAGGATGCGCAACAACCCTTCCGGAGTCCGGCTCAGCCCCCAATGATTTTCCAGCGCCAGCACCACGCCGCATTGTTCGGCTTTGGGCAGACACTTCTCGATGCTCTCAATGCACCACTTGAAACCGTCGTCCTCAGTATAACCGGGCAGCACTGGCTCGATGCCGCGCGCCTTCATCAAATCGTCGAAGTCCTTGATCGTGTTCCAGCGGCCCGAGTTGAGGCGGATGCACGGAACGCCGAGTTCGTAGGCGATCTCGATGCACTTGTGCGTGTGCTCGATCTGCTGCCGGAGATACGCCGGATCGGGATTCACAAAATTCTGATGGATGGAAAGGCAAACCGGCGCGACGCCGTTGCGGAAGGAGTGGCGTTTGAGTTTTTGCAAATAGCCGCGGTGCGCGCTCGTGAGCGGCTCCTTCTCCGGGATGTCCATCTGCCGATGCAAAATGTCCACGCCCTCGACGCCGATGGCCGCGGCCTTTTCAATGACCGTTTCAATCGGCACGCGCTCGGTGCGGAAGTGCCAGTATGAATAGCTGGCAATGGCGAGTTTTATGCGCGGCCTCGCCGCGCCCGTTTTTGGCGCTGCTTGCGTGGCAGATGGCAATCCGACGGCAAGGGTTGCGCCGGCAAATCCGGTCGAGGCGAGGAAACGGCGGCGATTCAGTTTCATGAGCGCACCCTACCAGAGCGCAGGAGTATGGAAAACACGAAAACGCCACAGACGCGCCACTCATGCAGGCGGCGTTTCCATCTCGTCCTGGATGTGGGTCTTGCCCCGGTAGAACGGGCTTACGATCAACCACAGCACCGCCGTGACGAGCATGACTTTGACGAAGAACCAGAAGTAAGGTGCGGTAATTTCGGTTCGCCCGTGACTTTCCAGGTAAAAGTTAACACGCGCCGTAAAGACATTGCCGAGCGCAACAGCTCCCAGGTAAGTGCACATGACAAGCGATTTCAATTTTTTTGGGGCCTGCGTGTAAGCGAATTCCAGATGCGTCACTGATACCATCACTTCGCCAGCCGTCAGAAAGACGAACGCGAGAATCTGATTCATCACATGTGGCCGTTCTCCGGCATCCAGCCTTTGTTGAATCAACGCGACAATCACGAACGCAAGTGCGTTCGTGAACAATCCAATCCCGATCTTTCGCAGCGGGGTCAGCCGCCAGACTTTGCCGAGGAGCGGATAAATGACGTAGGAAAAAAGCGGCAGCATAACGAGCACGAAGCCGGGATTCACTGTCTGAATTTGCTCCGGCAGCCATTCATGCCCGAACATGTGGCGGTCAAGTTTTTCAGCCTGCTTGACCCACGACGAAAAGTTCTGCTGCCACAAGGCCCAAAACATGGCGATGAAGGGAACGGGGATGAGCAGGTTCAAAATTGCTTTGAGATTTTCCGCCTGGCCGAACTGGGCAAAATACGCGCGCAGTCCCGCGGGCGGGATGTGGACAAATTTCCTGCGGCCACGGAAGAAAATCACCGTGGCAATCAACATCGCAATGCCCGGCACACCGAACGCGACCCTCGGCCCGAAGCGTTTGTCATGCAGCAGAATCGGGATAAGAATCGTCGCGAGCGTCGAGCCGGCGTTGATCGAAAAATAAAACCAGGTGTACACGCGCTGGAGAAGGTGCTGATTGCTCGGGCCGAACTGATCGCCAACATTTGCGCTCACGCAAGGCTTGATGCCGCCCGCACCCAGCGCGATCAGTCCCAAGCCGACCACCAGACCGATGCGTGTGTCATTCAATGCCAGGGCGAAGTGGCCGAGGCAGTAAACGAGTGAAAGCCAGAAAACCGTGCGAAATTTTCCCAGCACGGCATCCGCGAGAAACGCGCCGAGCAGCGGCAAGGCATAAACGAACGTAACGAAGGTGTGATACCAGCCATTGGCTTCGGTCTCGCTCATCACCGCGAGCCGGCCCTGCGAGTTCATCAGATACGTGGTCATGAAGATCACAAGGATTCCATTCATGCCGTAATAACTGAAACGCTCGGCGGCCTCGTTGCCGATGATGAACGGAACGCCGGGCGGCATCTTGTCGGTTTTTAGCGGCGCGGTGAGATACGGTGTTTTGGCCATAGGTTGCGCGGATTATTTGCGGGACACGACCTGGTTCATTCTGCCTTTTCCATTGCCCAAACTTCCCTCGCTTACGTCGGTGGAAGCGGCGCACCCGGCAGCGGTGCGCTGGGCGATAGGAACACGTCATACTCCGGGCCATATTGCGCGAGGTAATGAAGCGAGTAGGCCCGTTTGAACGCCAGGATTGGAAGCAAAAAAACCGTGCCGAGATACGGAAGGGCCATCACGCAACCGGCGCAGCAACAGGTTGCCAGGATCACGAGCAGAACCATCACGCCAATCGCCAGGCCGAGCACGATTTGGAACAACACGTACAGCACAAAGTGGCCGACGTTGGCGGAAAGCAAGCCCAGCAATTCCGCCCAACCTTGGCGGCAATTCCGACCCCGGAGAAACATGATCGGCACGACGAAATCTGTCGTGAATTTGCCAATCAATCCAAAGAGAATACCCACGGCTATCAACACAAGCCCGACGCCGATCAGTCCCAGGACGGCGCCAACGCGTGCGTGGTGGTGAGCAATCATTGCGAAGATCATGATGCCGGCCAGAGCCAGGAGCGGAAGCACCACGACGAACCCGATCAGCCCGAGCACGCAGCGGAACCAGAACAGACTGTTTCCCGCGCGCTTGAATTTGCGCCACGGCTCGCTGACCTCTGCCTTGTCGCGCGCCACGCAGTGGAGGAACATGAATTTTCCCCGGCAGTTGAGCCAAAGGAGAACCAGTCCGATCGCCAGGCACACAATCACCAAGGCTGCGGCCACCGGCACGATCCAGTAAAGATTGCTCGTCACGTAGTCCCGGATGTGCTCGAACTCGTGCCGCGGACTCCCTCCTCCGTGAGACCAGTTGCCGGGGAAGTTTGCGTGAAATCCCTGCTCACCCAGGTGCGCCAGCCATGCGCAAAAGCCGATGACAAACCACTTGCCCAAGTCGAAAGGCTGAAACAGCAGGCGCTTCACCCGATCAATGGCTGAACCCACGGGGAGCGTAACGCTCACATTGGCTGGCGCGATCATGGTTTGGGGCAGGTCAACAGGCCTGAACTGGATCGAACTCTATTCCGCCGCCGACCGGTGTCAAAGCAGATTTTCAGGGGAGCTGAGAAAGGGGCACACCCAATCATTGAACAGTTGCGATTCGCCGGCGGGAGGGGCATTGCCGACTTTTGTCAATAATGTTTGACCGGGATTTACTTGTCTGCCTTTTTCCCAAATTCCGGATCGAGCGGCACAAGCAGCACGACGAGAAAGCTCGGCACGGTCGCCAGAATCACCCACACGAAGAAGTGTTGATAGCCGATGACTTCCTGCAACCAACCGCTCCACATTCCAGGAATCATCATTCCCAGCGCCATGAAGCCCGTGCAGATGGCGTAATGCGCGGTCTTGTGCGCCCCCCGCGCGATATAAATCATGTAGAGCATGTAGGCCGTGAAACCGAAGCCGTAGCCGAATTGCTCGACCGCCACCGCCGCGCTGATGACGAAAAGATTGTCCGGCTGCGCGTAGGCCAGGTAAATGAACATCGCGTCCGGCAGATGAATGATGCACACCATCGCCCACAGCCAGAACTTCAGCCCGTGTTTTGATGCGACGAATCCGCCGAGCAACCCGCCGACTGTGAGCGCGATGATGCCGATGGTGCCATAGACCAAGCCCACTTGTCCTGTGGTCAATCCCAACCCGCCGACCTCGCGGCCATCCAGCAGGAACGGCGCGACCATCTTCACCAGTTGCGCTTCGCCGAACCGGTAGAGCAGCAGGAACAACAGTAACACGCCAATCTTCGGCTTGGTGAAGAACGAGCCGAACGTGAGGAAGAATTCCTTGATGAAATGCACGGCCGTGCTGGCGCTCCCGGGCGCGTCGCTGGCCGGGTATAGCAAGATAAACCTGTGATAAATGCCGAAGACCAGGAACAAACCCACAAGCACGGCGAAGGTGATGGACCACGACAAGGGGATGTTGCCGGAACGAATTTCGAACCGCGCGGTCGTCTCGGATTTCAGTTTTGGATCGAGTTGAATGACCGCGAGCGCGGGTTTATTCCAGTTCAGGTCATCGAACACCAACCGTGAACCCTCGGCCAGCGACACGCTCTTGTCGCCGGATTTGAAGGCGGGCGTGACGACAATTTCCTTGCCGGGCGGTTTCGACAGCGATAGGACGAGCACACCGACGTTACCCGCACGGTCGGATTTGCTTTTGATCTCTGGACCGAAATGCTTGCGGAGGAAATTACCCAAACGACCGGAAACGCCTCGCGTCCACCACGACGGGCCAGCATCCTTTTTGTCCAACGCCTTGCTCTGTTGGTGTGTCCGGGTGAAGCCGTTCGTCGTGTTCGATTCCTTCGCCGCCGCGATCAGCGCGCTGACCTCCGCCTTGCTCCGCTGCTGAGGACTGATTTCAATAACCGTCGGCTGCGCAATTATCCGCAATTCACCTTCTTCCGTTGGAGCGGTGAACGATTCCGGCCTCACCGATTGGACCAAGGCGGCGCCGGTCCTCGCGGCAACCTGCAACCCAACTTTTGGCAATCCAGTATGGGTTTGAATATAGCCCGCAAGAATCACCAGCAAGCCCTGCCCCGTGATCATCGAGATGCGGAAGAACGTGCTGCGGATGCCGACGAAAAACGCCTGCTGCTTTTCATTCAGCGCGAGCATGTAAAAACCATCCGCCGCGATGTCATGCGTCGCGGAACTGAACGCTACCAGGTAAAAGAACACCAGCGTGGCTTTGAAGAACATCGAGAGCGGAATGCTCAAACCCACCGCGGCGAAGCCCGCGCCCAGCAATAGTTGCGTCGCCCAAATCCACAGCCGCCGCGTTTTGAGAATGTCCACCACCGGGCTCCACAACGGCTTGATCACCCAGGGCAGATAGAGCCACGCCGTGTAGAACGCGATGTCGGCGTTCGACACCCCGAGGCTCTTGTACATGATCACCGACACGAAATTGACGACGGCGAAGGGAAGTCCCTGCGCCAGATAGAGAGTCGGAATCCATGACCACGGATTCCGGGGCGTCGGTTTTACGTCTGACATTGGTTGCGTTTGGAAAAGGACTGCGGCGCTGCCACGACGGCCAGAGGTTTAACCGCAAATTTTCAACAACGGCAAGCGTGAAAGCGGTGTTGCCGAACAGGGCTATGCACCCAGATTGGTTCAGGGGAGTAAAGTGCATAGCACCTTTGCCGAAATCGAAATTCACATTGGCATTTCCGGCAAATCAGTTACATTCCCCTCGCAGCCGAACCGGAACACTAAAACGCATGACGCATCTCGTCGTGCCAAACCAAAGGACAAACCATGAGCGCGACAGCCAAAGTCAAATGGAGCTTCGAAGCCGACTTCCTGCAAGCCTGCAACTGTGATTACGGTTGCCCCTGTGAATTCAGCGCCCCGCCCACGCGCGGCTTTTGTGAGGGCATGGGCGCATGGCGCATCTCGCGTGGTTATTTCGGCGATGTGAAACTGGACGGCCTCGGTCTGGCGTACGCCGCGCACTGGCCGAAGGCGATTCACGAGGGCAACGGCACAGCGTGCCTGTTCCTCGACGAGCGCGCCAACGCGCAGCAGCGTGACGCGCTCATGCAAATCGCCAGTGGTCAGCACGGCGGGATGCCGTTTGAAATCCTCGTCACCACTTTCGCCAAAATTCTGGAGCCGCGCTATGTGCCGTTCCAGTTCAACTTCAATGGCCGCGACAGCAGCGTGCAGGTGGGCGACGCGGTAAAGGTGAAACTTGAACCAATTAAGAATCCGGTCACCGGCGAGGCGGAATCGGTGCGTATCGAGCACGCTACTGGTTTTGTTTTCAAACAGGCCGAATGTGTTTCCGCGGCGGAAATGAAGGTGACAGCGGGCGAACTAACATTCTCCTGGCCCAACAAGGCCGCATTCGTGACGCAGATCAAATACGGGAACTGATTTCGTCGCGCCGATGTTGGAGTTCAGGTTTCAGCCTGTTCCCGTCGCGCGCGTGTGGCAGCCCGAAGGCTGAACTCCAACTCGCAATGGAATCCGTCCTCAAACGAGACCGCGGGATCGTGCTCATCGCGTTGACCGGCATCACGCTTCTGGCGTGGGGTTATATGGTCTTCGAGGCCCGCGCGATGTATGACACCGGCGTCTGCTGCTGCGCCGGCTTGAAAATGTCTGGTCCGGATACGGAGCCGTGGTCTGCCGGTACGTTGCTGCCACTCTTCCTCATGTGGGGCGAAATGATGGTGGCGATGATGATTCCATCCGCCGCACCGATGATTCTGACATTTGCGATGGTTCAAAGAAAACGCCGCGAACAGGAACGGCCATTTGTGCCGACGGGAATATTTTTGCTGGGCTACCTCGCCGTATGGATCGGCTTCAGCGCGATGGCCGCCGTCGCGCAATGGATTCTGCACGGCAAGGCCATGCTCTCACCGATGATGGTCAGCACGAGTCCGATTCTCGGCGGCACGCTGCTCATCGTCGCCGGAATTTTTCAATGGACGCCGCTCAAGCAGGCCTGCCTCACGCACTGCCGTTCGCCGCTGAATTTTTTGATGACCGACTGGCGCGAGGGAAAACTCGGCGCGTTCGTCATGGGCTTGAAGCACGGAGCGTTTTGCACGGGTTGTTGCTGGTTTCTCATGGCTCTGCTGTTCGTCGCTGGCGTGATGAACGTGTGGTGGATTGCGATCATCGCTGTGTTCGTCCTGCTGGAAAAAGTCGCGCCGAAAGGATTGTTCGCCGGCAAGGTCGCGGGCGTCTTTCTCGCGGCTTGGGGCGTGTGGATGATGGCCCGCTGAACGGAGCGCCGGTCTCCGACCGGCGCGTCGGTGAGCCATTGTTCTTCACGCCGGGTCGGAGACCGGCGCTCCGTTCACGACTTGAACTGCTTCACCGCCGTGACGCACCGCCCACGCAGAGTGGGATGTTTACAGATGGAAAAAACTTCGGCTTTTCGTTTGTATGTTGGGCGAGGATTCGCTTAATTCATTCCGACCCGACCAAACCATATTATGAAACGCATCTCTCTGCTCGCCCTCTTCGTGTTCGCGGCCTGGTCTGCCGCCGCGGTAACCCGCAGTTGGACCAACACCGCCGGCGGCAACTGGTTCATCGCTGCGAACTGGTCGCCCAACGGCGTGCCCACCGGCATTGACATCGCCAACATCACCAACAACGGCACCTACGCCGTCAACATCCTCACCGGTGCGGTCACGGTTGCGGCCATCAATCTCGGCGCCGCCAGCGGCACGCAGACACTTCTCAACGGAACCGCCAGCAATCTCGCCGTCACCAACGCGGGCACCGTCCGGGCGAACGGCGTGCTCACGATCACCAGTGGTGGTTTGCAGGGAAATGTAGTTATCCAGCCGGGCGGGCAGTTGGAGTTATCCGGGAGCGCGACCAAGAACCTGTATTCGCTGACGCTGATCAATCAGGGGACGGTGAGTTGG
>CAZNOE010000021.1:0-6680 GCA_964574525.1 uncultured Bifidobacteriaceae bacterium | reverse complement strand
AGCACGATCAACGACTTCGGCTTCGTCAATCAAGCGTCAGGCTTGATCCAGTCGGACAGCGGCATACTGCAATTGCCGTCACCGATAACAAATTCGGACGGCACGTTGCGGCTGAACGGCGGGACGATTCAGAGCAGTGGCACCTACGGCATCACGGGGGGCACGCTGGAAGGCGCGGGCTCGTTTGGCGCGAACGCCTTCACGGGCGGCTCGATCACGCCCGGCCAGGCGGGCGCCGGATTGATTGGATTCAAATCCGGATTGAATCTCGCCGCGGGCGCCACGCTCACGATGGCCGGCACGGGCACCATTCCCGGATCGCAATACGATCAACTCTCCGTCACTGGCGCGGTGGCGCTTGCCAACGCAACCTTGTCGGTGACTTCACTCCCATCGGTCGCGCCCGGCACGACTTTTGTTCTCATTCTCAACGACGGCGCGGACGCCGTTTCCGGAACATTCAATGGCCTGGCGGAGAATGCCGCCGTGAACGTGAGCGGCCAGCCGTTCCGCATTCATTACGCCGGTGGCTCGGGCAATGACGTAACGCTGGTGCGCGATTCGGGCAGCGCCAGCGCCGGTCCGCAATTGTCGGGCGGCAGTTACAGCAACGGCACCTTCCGCCTGCTGGGCGCCGGAAGCAACGCGGTCCTCTACACGATCCAAGCCACGACCAATTTCATCCAATGGACCAACCTCGGCACCGCCACCGGCGATGGGAGCGGGAACTTCATCTTCATTGACTCGAACGCGTTCCAGTTCCGCTATCGCTTCTACCGCACGACGAACTGAGTGGCGCGCCAGCCTCCGGCCCGGCGCGAAGAACATACACACGCCAACACGCCGGGCCGGAGGCCGGCGCTCCCTTCACGCCTTGAACTGCTCCACCGCCGCGACGCAGCGACCGCAGAGCGTGGGATGCTCCGCGGTGTCACCCACGTCGGTTTCCCAATGCCAGCAGCGCTCGCATTTCTGGCCGTCGGCTTTTTTCACAGCAACAATCCAAGCGACTGTTCCCTCGGCACGAGGCATCGGAACGACAGCCAACTGGGAAACATTTAGCAGTTCGCGAAGCTCATTCACGCAACGTTTTTGGGTGTCGAGCGCATTAGCCGTGTAACCAAGCAACTCCACTTTCGCTTCGAGCGACTTTCCAATGGCTTTGCTCTGCCGGGCTTTTTCCAATTCCGGCAGGACGGAAGCGCGGGTGTCGAAAAGTACCTTCCAATCCGCCTGCTCGGTTTCAGTCGTTGAGAAGCCTATGGATTTCATCGCAGCTTCGTGAACTGAACTTGCTGGTTTCCCCGGCACAAATTCCCACGCCTCATCCGCCGTGAACGACAAAATCGGCGCGAGCATTTGGCAAAGGCCGGTCACGAGACGATGCAGCGCGGTCTGCGTCGAGCGGCGGCGAGGTGAATTCGCCGGGTCGGTGTAAAGCCGGTCTTTGATGACGTCGTGATAAATCGCCGAGAGTTCCACAGCGATGAACTGGCTGACTTTCTGATAGACCACGTGGAATTCGTAGGCGTCGTAGGCCGCGATGACTTCGCGAGTCAGCTTCGCAAACTCACCGAGAACCCACCGGTCCAAGCCAGTGAGCTTGTCATCAGGCACGGTATGCTTCGCGGGATCAAAGTCGTAAAGATTTGAAAGTTGGTAGCGCAGCGCGTTTCGGATGCTGCGATAGGTCTCGGCCACTTTGGTGATCCGCTCCTCGCTCACGATGATGTCGTTGCGAAAATCCTGCGAAGAAACCCAAAGCCGCACGATGTCCGCGCCCCATTTCTTGATGTAAGCCTCCGCGGTTTGCGGCTTCTCGTAAACGCCTTGATGCTGCTTGCTCTTGGAAATCTTCTCGCGATCGGCGTCCACCATGAACCCATGCGTCAACACGGTCTTGTAAGGCGCCGCGCCGTTGCCGGCGAGCGAGAGCAGCAGCGAGGACTGAAACCAGCCGCGATGCTGGTCCGAGCCTTCGAGGTACATGTCCGCTTGGAAGGGCTTGTCTTTTCCACGAATCTCCGACCGCCTGGCAATGACAGCGCGCGACGACGAACCAGAATCAATCCACACGTCCAGCGTGTCGTTAGACTTGGTCTTGGCTTCCGTGCCCTTCCAGTCTTCCGGCTTCACGAGCGACCAGAGTTCGTTCACGGATTTCTCGAACCAAACATTTGAGCCGTGTTGCTCGATCAAGTCCGCGGCGTTGCGGACGATTTGAGCGGCAAGAATCGGCTCGCCGTTTGCATCATAAAACGCCGGAAGCGGCACACCCCACGAGCGCTGGCGCGAGATGCACCAATCGGGACGCGATTGCACCGCGCTCTTGATACGGTTGACGCCCCAGTCGGGAATCCATTGCACGCGGTCAATCTCGGCGAGAGCGGCTCCGCTAAAGGTAGGAACGCGTTCCACCGCGTCCCCATCTTTTCCGGCGGCAGTTTGGGACGCGGTGGAACGCGTCCCTACCACATGGTCAATTTTGATGAACCACTGATCCATCGCGCGGAAGATGATGGGCGTCTTGCTGCGCCAGCAATGCGGGTAGCTGTGGTGGTAATTCTCCTGATGCAACAAGGCATGGCGGACCCGCAGTTCGTGCAACACGGCCTCATTCGCGTCGCTCTTGCCGTGTTTTTCCAAAATGGATTTGCCGAGCATCTCGACGGGCATTTGTTGCTCAATGGGCAAATCGTTCGTGTGCGTAAACGCGCCGTCGTCGTTGACCGGCGAGTAAATCGGCAGAGCGTTTTGCCGACCGAGGTTGTAGTCATCCAGGCCGTGGCCCGGCGCAATGTGGACAAAGCCGGTGCCCGTGTCGTTCGTGACGAAACTGTCGCCCACGAAAAGTTTCCCCGTGCGATTGCAGAACGGATGCTGGTATTCGAGTTGTTTCAGGTGTTCGCCATCGAGGCTGCGGACGATTTGGTAGCCATTCCAACCGCATTTCTCCGCTACGGCCGAAAGCAGCATCGCCGAGACAATGAATTGTTCCTCGCCCACCTGCACGAGCGAGTAGCTGAACGTGGAGTTGTAAGCCACGGCGAGGTTCGCTGGCAAAGTCCACGGCGTTGTCGTCCAGATGACGATGTTCACGCCGGGCCGGCCGATTACGGGAAACTTTACGTAGATGCTCTGACTGACGTGGTCTTGGTATTCGACCTCGGCCTCCGCGAGGGCGGTGCGACACGGGATGCTCCAGTAAATTGGTTTCTTGCCGCGATAAACAAAACCCTGCTCGACGATGTCCGCGAACAACCGCAACTCGTCAGCCTCGTATTCCTTGTTCAGCGTGAGGTAGGGATTCTCCCAATCACCGAGCACACCGAGGCGTTTGAACTGCGTGCGCTGGATATCAATGAACTTGCGGGCGTAAGCATCACAGGCTTTGCGGATCGTGACGGCATCGGCGCTTGTGTCGCCGGCCTTGCGCATTTCCTGTGAAACTTTGAACTCAATCGGCAGCCCGTGACAATCCCAGCCCGGCACATAGGGCGCACTGAAGCCGCGGAGGTTTTTGTATTTGACGATGATGTCCTTGAGAATCTTGTTCAGCGCCGTGCCGATGTGGACGTCTCCGTTGGCGAAAGGCGGGCCGTCATGCAGAACGAATTTGTCCGAGCCAGCGCGGGCCTGCTGGATTTGTTGATACAGTCCAGCGCCTTCCCATTTCTTCAGCCGCTCTGGTTCGCGTGAAACCAAGTCGGCCTTCATTGGGAAGTCGGTGCGTGGCAGGTTGAGTGTGGCTTTGTAATCCATCGCAGCTTCTCAGGAGGGCGCACGGTAGCAACCGGGGCGGTGAGTGTCAACGAAGCGAGGCTCGGCCGATGTTTGTAATGATCGAGTCGAAGAGGATCTGTTGAAGCAACGGATCAATCCGCGAATGAGACCGTCCGTTACGAAATGTCGGCCAACCTCATTCTGAGTTGCCGCGCCTGGCGGTAGCGTTGAATGAGGCGCGGAGCAGTGACGATCTGGCCGAATGTCTCCACCACGAGCGTCACCACTCCCCACACCGGCAGAACCAGCACCAGGCCGGTCGGCCCAGCGACCGCTGCGCCTAGGAATAACATGAGCACGCTGAGCACCGGATGAAGCCGCAAGCTGCGGCCGATGGTCAAAGGCAGAAACACAAAGTCATCGAGCAGGCGAACGCTGAGAAAGAGCAGAATGCAACCATAAGTGACCTCGGGTTTGTTGGGGAAATCCGTCGCTGCCACGAGGGCGACCAGGACGCAGCCCGCGGCTGAGCCGACATACGGCACCCAAGCAAAGACCGCGCAGATCAGTCCCAAAAGAAGCGGAAACGAAACGCCAAGAACCCAAAGGCCAAACGCCAGACACACTGTATCCAGGAACGTCAGCTTCATCAATCCAACGAAGAAATTCTGCAAGCTGCTGTCAATGCGGTCAGCGAGCAGCAACGTCTTTTCGAAAAACGCATTGGGCACGCTATGAATCAGGTGTTTCTTGAAGCGATTACCGTCCTGCAACAAGAAGTAAGTGAGATACGGCATCAACAAAAGGGAAGGCAACCAGTGGACGATCTGCAAGAGAAGCGAGCCGAGATATTCTTTTGCAAATTGTTCCGCTATCGCGTCCACTTTCATCGGTGAGTTTTCGAAGAGCGCCAGCCGGCTCACCAGGGGAATTTTTTGTGCGAGCAGCCCCTGAGTTTTTTCCAAAAAAGTCAGGCCTCCTTGCAAGTAGCGCATCATGGTCTCTTTCCATCCGCCGGCGTGCGTTGCCACCACGGGCAAAAACAGAACCATTGCCAGGACCGTGGCGAAGAACAGGATTCCGGCCACGGCAATGGCCGCAGTGCGGTGCTTCAATCCGGCCCGGACCAACGCCTGGACCGACGGGCGCAGACAGTAGTAAAGCACCAGCGCCAGCAGGCAGGGCACAACCAGCCACAGGACCTTTTGGAAGAGAAAGAGCAGAAAACAAGTCGCCACGACCGTGACGAGCCAGGTCAAAACGCCGGGCTGGGGATCCTTTCTCATATCGTGGGCAGATGTTGCTCGTGCAACACCAGGTTCCGGGAACGCCGGCAGACCGTCCGCGATAGTTCGAAGAGGATCTTCACCCCAATGCCCCGGTCTTGCTCCATTAACGAGAAAAATTCCCGGCGGAAAAGCGCCAGAATCTGCGTCGGCTCCGTAGCGACTGCGCGAGCGGTCCGCGCCGCTTCATCAAACAACGCCAGTTCACCAAAAAAATCTCCCGGACCAAACTCCGGGGCAAGGTGCTTCAAGGCAGCATGGCTGGAGCAAACTTTGACCCGGCCGTTCACGACAATGAAAAGTCCCAGCCCAGCGTCGCCCTCATCGAAGATGACCTCGTCCTTCTGATAAGAACGTTCGTGCAGCAACTCCTCCAGTTCCCGCAGCTCCCGCGCCGTTAACTTCTTGAACAAGGTGAGCTCCTTGAGTTCCCGGATTCTCTGCGCGTCTGCCTCCGACGGATTGCCTAAAAAGTTAAATGGTAATTTCATGGGCAAAAGTGTCTTCTGGAACCTGCTGCTCGCGTCCTGACCAGGATCGTGACTTGCTTTTGAGATTCCTGCGAGTGACCGCGCGACGCTGAATTCCGCGGCGTTCCTTTACTCGCCGGCCAGGCAAGAGTCAAGGATTCAGAAACAAAGGATTCTCCCCCGCGCGCAAAAACCAGATTGCAGTTCGGCCCGCGCTCGAACATAACTTCCGCATGTTGGCCAAGGTCTGTTCCGCCGCGCTGACCGGCATTGAGGCTTATCCTGTCGAAGTCGAAGTCAACGCCGGCTGGGGCGACACCATCGTCATCATCGTCGGCCTTCCCGACGCGGCGGTGAAGGAGTCGCGCGACCGCGTGTCCACAGCGCTCACCAACTCCGGCTACAAATTCCCGATGGGCCGAACGACCATCAACCTCGCGCCCGCCGATGTGAAGAAGGAAGGGCCGAGTTTCGATTTGCCCATCGCGCTGGGCATGTTGGCCGCCAGCGAACAGCTTGAAACCGACCAACTCGATAACTTCGTCATCGTTGGCGAACTGGCGCTGACCGGCGCCGTGCGACCGTGCAAAGGCGTGCTGCCCGTGGCTCTCCGTGCGCGGGCCGACGGCAAGACCGGCGTGCTCGTGCCAGCGGAAAACGCCGCCGAAGCTGCCGTGGTGGACGGCTTGCAAGTCATCCCGGTGCAAAACCTCCGCGAGGCTGCCAGCTTCCTCGAAGGCGAAATCAAACTCGCGCCCGTGAAGGTGGACATCGCCAAAATCTTCGACCAACCGCAGGACGACGACGCGGATTTCGCCGAGGTTAAAGGCCAGGAATCGGTAAAGCGCGCGTTGGAAATCGCCGCGGCGGGCGGGCATAACGTGCTGCTCATCGGCCCGCCGGGCACGGGGAAATCCATGCTCGCCAAGCGCCTGCCGACAATTCTGCCACCGCTTACTTTGGATGAAGCGCTAGAGACGACGAAGATTCACAGCATCGTCGGTTTGCTCTCCGCTGGGCAGGCACTCGTGACGCGGCGTCCATTCCGCACGCCGCATCACACGGCGAGCGATGCGGGCTTGCTCGGCGGCAATGTCAATCCGACGCCCGGCGAGATTTCGCTCGCGCACAACGGCGTGTTGTTCCTCGACGAGTTGCCCGAGTTCAAACGTAGCGTTTTGGAGACGATGCGCCAGCCGCT
>CAZNOE010000020.1:0-21505 GCA_964574525.1 uncultured Bifidobacteriaceae bacterium | reverse complement strand
GGCGGACCCCTCGTCCACCTCCCCGTCCCGGTAACATTTAATATGAGTCAACTCGATACCTTCACAAGAACGACGATTTGAATCGCCACCCCGTGACGGGGAAGCAGATGCTCGAAATTCAACGGAAATGGTATATGGAAATGCTCTGGGGACGCTTGGCTTATGACAAAGATACGCCTGACGAAGCCTTTCAGAGAGGCTTGGCGCATAGGTACCACATTGCCAACGCAAACCCTTTTTGAAGCATGGGCGCTGGCATCCCGCCCCCATCCGAAGATCGTCGAGCAAGTTCAAGGTTTGTGGAGCCTTGACTCGCATTTCTACGCCGAGTTCTCCATGTGGATGAATGATGGCGAGAATTACTTCCGGGCGATTGATCATTTCATCCATGGGTCACCTGACCCGGAAGAGCAACAGCGCACCAAAGGCAGAGGAACATTTCCTGCCGATGGCTCTTGGGATAAACTGGCCAGCATCAAGGAAACGGCCCAAGGTCAGGTCGAAGGGCGGATTAGCTCATTCGAGCGCGCAGACGAAATTCAAGAACTCGCCACGAAATCGCTCAAGGCGACGGCAAAGATGTCAAGCGGAGGCGATATCCGCGCAGAAGCTTTGCTCAACAACCTCAGGCAACAAGCGTCGCTTGCGATGTATTACGCATACAAAATCCGGGGTGCCACGTTCCTGGGGGCGGGCAAGAAGGACAAAGCCCGCGATGAGATGTATCACGCGTATGGATGGTAGATGCTCTACGCCGCCTCAATGGAAGCCATGTATAAACCCGAGGAATTCCGCACCTATGATCTTGGAAAAATGAAGAAAGGTTGGCTCGAATGGAACGAAGCGGTTCTGAAAGACTACACCGATCTTGGAGGCAAAGGCACGCCGCCGTTACCTGAACTGCCGCACTAACCCCAGCCTAAATGTCGGGGAGAAGGTCACATGCCTGTAACACTTACGGGCAAGTGTTTGATATTGGAGCGAGATATTAAAACAAAGAGTCTGCGAGTCGGTAAAAAATAACTGTTATGAAACAAATGATGAAAATGATTATGGGCTGCGCGGTAACCGTCATGGTTCTTGCCGTTCCTCGAATAATGCACGCCGAAACCGTCGGTTTGTTTTTCGACCCGGCGGTGGAGCAAATTAAATTTGCGGCTGGCGACGTGAAAGCGGCGTTGGAGAAAAATGAATACACGGTTGAAATGCTGCCGCTGACCGCTCTTAAGGCATCGTATGCTAACAAGAAGGTTGTGATTGCATTGGCGTCCAACACAGCCGTGAACGCCGTGTTTGCCAGTCAAGGCGGAAGTATAGTGACCGGTCTGGGCGAACAGGCGTATGGGTTGCGCACCACGGAAACTCCGCAGAAATCTTTCTGGGCGCTCGGCGGCGACGCGAACGGCGCGATGTATGGCGGATTGCAGATTGCCGAAAACATCAGAATCACCGGATTAACCGGCACATATAACAACGAGGAATCTCCCGCGATCTTGAAACGCGGAATCAAACTCAATCTTCCCTTTGACAGGGAAAGCATGACCTATGGGAAATCCAAAGTCTCTGGAATCAATAATGCGATTCACACTGTTTGGGACATGACTTTCTGGACGACCTGGTTCGATGAAATGGCGCGTCACCGATACAACGTGATCTCCATCTGGAACAACCATCCTTTCACTTCGATGATCAAGCTGCCGGATTATCCTGACGTCGCGATCCAGGATGTGACGGATTTTGACGGGAAGAAAAAGACTCTCTCGATTGACGGGAAAATTGAGTTTTGGCGAAAGGTGATGGCCTATGCGAAGTCGCGCGGGTTCGAGTTCTATCTCGTCAATTGGAACATCTGGACGGACGGCGCGACCGGTAAGTATGGAATCACCGACGACAAAAAAAGGCGGCGACCAGTCAGGCGACCATCGCCTACATGCGCAAGTGCATGACCACCCTGCTTGAGACTTACCCGGACCTCGCTGGATTTGGCATCACCCAAGGCGAGCACATGTCGGATAACGATGCTGACAACTCGGTGTTCCTCGGCAAGACCTTCGGATTGGGAATGGCCGATTACGCCCGGCAGCATCCCGAAAGAAAACTGACATTCATCCATCGCTGGCATCTGGCCGATTTTACGACCATCAAAAAGAACTTCGCGGAGTTGATGGCACTTCCGAATGTGAAGTTCGAAATGTCGTTCAAATACAGCCTGGCTCACATGTATTCGGCTGCCTTGCCGCAAAGAATGGACGACAAGCAGATCAAACCTCTCCGCGAACACAAACTCCGGTCGTGGCTCACGCTTCGCAACGATGACTTTTACTACCACAACTGGGGCGATCCAAATTTTGCGCGAGCCTACATCAACGGAATGATCAACAAGGGCGATTGGTTTGTCGGATTCTACATGGGCTCGGATGGCTATAGTCCGACCCGGACATTTTTCAGCAAGAACAGCGTGACACAGGGGCTTCTGGAGGTGCAACGTCAGTGGTATCTGTTCATGCTCTGGGGGCGTCTTTCCTACAATCCGGCAACCGCCGACACGGTTTTCAAGAACCACATGGCACAAAAATACCCCGAGGTTTCTTCGGAGAAATTATTTGCGGCCTGGACCAAGGCTTCAAGCGGTTTGCCAAAAGTTGGAGATCTGATCACAGGCACGTTGGGACGCGACAATCAATGGTGGCCCGAGGCGTGCCAATCAAAGGAAAGTTTTCTAACGGTTGCTGAATTTGGAGATGCAAACGCCAGCAAAGGTTCCGCGCTTGGTAGTATTGCGGAAACCGCATCCGGCCGCCTGAATGGCAAAAAGAGCGCCTATAAATTGGCCGATGAAATCGAGGCAGACGCCCTGTCGGCACTTTCCATCCTAAACACGATGAAAGCGGATGCGAATACGGAGTTGGACGTGACGATCCGCAATGCCAAAGCAATGTCTTACCTGACGATTTATTATGCCTGTAAAATTCGCGGAGCGACTCACTTGAAGTCCAAGGGAAAGGAAAAAGCCAGAAATTCATTGGGCACTGCCTACTGCTGGTGGATGAAGTATTCCAACCTGATGGACACCATGTATGCCGGAATGACCATGGCGCGGAGTCTCGATCTGCCCAACTGGCACGCGCATGATCAATCGGTCCTGAAAGAATATACCGATCTGGGAGGCGTCGGAACGCCAAGTTGTGAAAAGTGAAGCAGTAGTTTGAAGTGGGACGGCTGTGCTTAATGAGATGATGTAGAAATAAATACTATGAAGAAGCTAATGATTACATGCGCGACAACTGTCTTGACCCTCGCGCTTCCGGCCATGGTTTACGCCGAAACAGTTGGCGTATTTTTTGACCCGGCAGTGGAGCAGATCAAATTTGCCGCTGGCGACGTCAAAGCCGCGCTGGAGAAAAATAAATTCACCGTCGAGATGCTGCCGGTGGCTTCTCTGAAATCTTCCTACAAACATAAAAAAGTTGTGGTTGCTTTGGCGACGGACGCCGCAGTCACTTCGCTGCTTTCATCTCAAGGTGGCGGCAAACTTCCTGCGCTCGGCGAACAAGCGTATGGTTTGCGCACCACCGAAACTCCGCAGAAATCTTTCTGGGCGCTCGGCGGCGACGTGAACGGCGCGATGTATGGCGGGTTGCAGGTTGCGGAAAACATCAGCTTCAATGGATTCAAGGGGAAATATGACAGCGAGGAATCTCCCACGATCCTGAAGCGCGGCATCAAACTCAACCTGCCGTTGGATAAAAACAGCGTCACCTACGACACGTCGAAGAAAGTGGGCGATTCGGCCAGACAGTCGATTCCCAATGTCTGGGATTTGTCATTCTGGAAAACTTGGTTCGATGAAATGGCGCGGAATCGCTACAACGTTGTTTCCGTTTGGAACAACCATCCTTTCACTTCGATGATCAAGATGGTGGATTACCCCGATGTTGCCATCCAAAACGTGACTGGATACGACGGCTACTCAAAAGTCATGTCCATTGACGAGAAGCTTGAGTTCTGGAGGAAGGTGATGGCTTATGCGAAAGCGCGCGGCTTCGACTTCTATCTGGTCAACTGGAACATCTGGACCGATGGCGCGACCGGCAAATATGGGATTACCGACGATAGAGAAAAGGCGGCGACCAATCAGGCGACCATCGCCTACATGCGCAAGTGCATGACGACACTCCTGGAGACCTACCCGGATCTTGATGGCTTCGGCGTAACTCAGGGTGAACACATGTCCGAGGACAAGACGGCGAATTCGGCTTTCATGGGAAAGACCTATGGTCTGGGGATGGCTGATTACGCCAAGCGTCATCCCGAACGGAAACTGAGGTTCATCCATCGCTGGCACATGGCGGATTTTTCCGAGATGAAAAAGAATTTCACCGAACTCATGAAGCTTCCCAATGTCACGTTCGACATGTCCTACAAATACAGCAAGGCCCACATGTATGCGACAGCTGTGCCCGCCTGGATGACGGATTCACAACAGAAGGCTATCCGGGATAATGGACTAAAGTCCTGGCAGACGGTTCGGAATGACAGCTTTTACTTCCTCAATTGGGGCGATCCGGATTTTGTACGCGCCTACGTGAAAGGCTTTCCGGGCCAGGGCGATTGGTTCAGGGGGTTCTTGATGGGTTCGGATGGATTCTGTCCCACCAAGAATTTCTTCAGCAAGAACAGTGGGACGCAGGGGCTCCTCGAAGTCCAACGGCAGTGGTATATGTTCATGCTATGGGGCCGCCTCGCCCATAATCCGGCAACCTCCGATACGGTGTTCAAGAACCACATGGCACTCAAATATCCTGATGTTTCCCCGGAGAACTTGTTTGCGGCCTGGAGCAAAGCTTCACGCGCTTTGCCAAAGGCGAACGAGCTCATTCATGGGACGATGAAACTAGACTTTCAATGGTGGCCCGAGGGGTGCCAGTCGCACAAAGGTTTTGTGACCGCAACCCAATTTGCGGACGCCATCCCCGGCCAAGGCTCGACGCTTTGCAGTATCGCCCAATCCGCAGCAAAGAGTTGTAACGGCAGCAAAAGCTCCTATGCGCTGGCCGATGAAATCGAGGCGGACGCCTTGGCGGCGCTTTTGATTGTCAACGCCATAAGCGCGGCCCCAAATACCGAGCTGGGCGTGACGATAAACAACATCAAATCCATGTCCTACCTCACGATTTACTACGCCTACAAAATCCGCGGAGCGACCCACCTGAAGGCCAATGACAAGGAAAAGGCCAGAAACGCCCTGGGCACAGCCTACTGCTGGTGGATGAAGTATTCGAACTTGATGGATGCCATGTACACTGGAATGAAAATGCAGCGCACCGAAGATCTTCCAGACTGGCACTTTCATGATAAATCGGTGCTGAAGGAATATACCGATCTCGGCGGTGTCGGAATCCCTTCATGCGGGGAGAAAACTTCACCGTAACTTCACCCGATGAAAAATCGTTACCTCGCGTTGCTCCTGGTTGCCCTGCTGCTCGCCCCGCTGGGCGCGCTTCATGCGGTTGAGCCGGTAAAGCCGCAAACCAAGCCCAACATCGTTTACATCCTCCTTGACGACGCCGGCTATGGCGATTTCGGCTGCTATGGGCAAAAAAATTTGCGCACGCCGAACGTGGACCGGCTGGCGAGCGAGGGCATGAAATTCTCCCGGCACTACGCGGGCTCCACCGTCTGCGCGCCGTCGCGCGGCACTCTCATGACCGGCCTGCATACCGGACACAGTCGCATCCGCGGCAATGGTCCGAGCCACCTTCCCGACACCGATCTCACTGTGGCTCGACTGCTGAAGGATGCGGGCTATCGGACGGCCTGCATCGGAAAATACGGCCTCGGCTCGCCAGCGCCGCTGGATGATCCGCAGAAGAAGGGCTTCGATTATTTCTTCGGCTATGTGGGCACCGCGCACGCCCACAACTTCTACACCACCTTCCTTGTCCGCAATGGCGTGAAGGTGCCGTTGGACAACCAGATCATCCCGGGCTCGGGAAACAAGCCCGACACCGGCGTGGCCCCGGCGGACGGCCGGAAAGAATGGGCGCCCCAGCTCCTCGGGGATGATGTGCTGCGCTATCTCGAGGAGCGATCGAAGGACCCGAGCCAGCCGTTCTTCCTCTACTACGCGCTCAATCTTCCCCATGCGAACAACGAGGCGCGCGAGAACTCGCCCCTCGGTCATGGCATTGAAACGCCTGGCTACGGCGAGTTCGCCTCGCGCGACTGGCCCGATGTGGAAAAGGGTTTCGCCAGCGCCACGAAATTCGTGGACGACGAAGTGGGCGCGGTGATGACGAAGCTCAAAAAGCTAGGGCTGGATGAGAATACCATCGTCATGTTCTCGAGCGATAACGGCCCGCATAAGGAAGGCGGACATGACGCCGCATATTTCCAAAGCAGCGGGCGACTCAATGGCACCAAACGCGATCTCACCGACGGCGGTATCCGCGTGCCTTTCCTTGTGCGCTGCCCCGGTAAGATCAAGCCGAACACTGTGAGCGAACACGTCAGCGGCTTTCAGGATTTTCTGCCCACCGCCGCCGACCTCGCCGGGGTCAAGGTGACGGCGGAGTGCGACGGCATTTCGTTCCTGCCCACGCTGCTCGGAAACAACGCGCAGCAAAAGCAGCATCCTTACCTGTGCTGGTATTTCAACGAACAGGGCGGCAAACGCGCCGTGCTTAACTGGCCGTGGAAGCTCATCCATCTCAACACCGACTCTGCGGACGCCGCCGCGCAGCCCGATATAAAGAATAAATCTGCCGACAGCAAGTCGCTCATCGTGCAACTGTTCAACCTGGACCGCGACCCCACCGAATCGACCAACGTCGCGAACGCGAACCCGCAGATCGTCGCGGAACTTACCGCCTACATGCAGCAGGCTTGGCGCGACCCAAAATAGGAACACGCGAGGTCCAGTTCGGTAAAACGATGCTCTTGGAGGAAATTAACTCCGTTCTATGAAACGCCCCACCCGCTTCCTCTCGCCCCCGCGCGCACCTGGCGCGCATTTCGCCGCGTGCGGCCGCGTCTGCATGGTTATCTGGCCTGGAAAAAGCAACTGAGAAAATTCCTATGAAAGGCAAACATCTATCCATATTGACTGCGACCTTGCTAGCTCTCAGCACGCCCCACGGTTTTGCGGCCGGTAAGGAAATCATCAACGTCTCCGCTAGTCCGCACGTGAAATTCCGCACGATTGGACTCGGCGATGCCCGCTGGACCGGCGGGTTTTGGGGCGAGCGTTGGGAACAGGATTGTCGCGTGACGATCCCGACCATGAAACAGGTGATGGAACTGCCCACCAACTCGGCCACGTTCCATAACCTGCGCGTGGCGGCGGGCGAGGCTCAGGGGAAGTTCTTTGGCAACAACTGGGGAGACGGCGATTGCTACAAGTGGATTGAGGCTGCCGCCAGCATCTACGCCCTCAACCACGATCCAGTATTGGACCGGCAAATGGATGAGATCATCGCCGTTATCGCCAAAGCCCAGGCGCCGGATGGCTATATCTCCACGCAGGTTCAACTGACAGACAAAGGCCGCTGGTCCGATCTGAACCATCACGAGCTTTACAACATGGGCCACCTGTTGACGGCGGCTTGCATTCATCACCGCGTCACAGGCAAGGACAACTTCCTGAACGTCGCCCGGAAACTGGCGGATTATCTTTACACGGTCTTCGACCCGCGTCCCAAGGAGCTGGCGCATTTCTGCTTCAACCCCTCGAACATCATGGGCGCTGCCGAACTGTTCCGAACCACTGGGGACAAGAAATACCTGCGCCTGGCCGACATCTTTGTGACCATGCGCGGATCACAGCCGGGCGGTTCGGACCAGCAGCAGGCAAAGATTCCCTTGCGGGAGGAGAAGGAAGCGGTGGGCCACGCCGTGACGGGCGCCTATCTTTGGTGCGGCGCGGCGGACGTGTACGCCGAGACCGGCGAGCAAGCGTTGTTCGACGCCCTGGAAGGTCTCTGGAACGATGTTACCTCCCGCAAAATGTATATCACCGGCGGAACAGCAGCGCTGCATTTCGGTGAATCCCATCGTGAGAAATTCAAACGCAAGCGCGATTCCGTCCACGAAGCTTTTGGCGCGCCCTACCAGTTGCCCAACCGCACTGCCTACAACGAAACGTGTGCCAACATCGCCAACGCCATGTGGAACTGGCGGATGCTGCTGCTGACCGGCGAGGCCAAGTATGCGGATGTCATGGAGCGGGTTTTCTACAACAGCATGCTGTCCGCCATCGGCCTTGAAGGGAAAGACTATTTCTACTCCAATCCCTTGCGGCGTTACGGCGAGGACGTGCCACTGCTGAACAATGACTCGCGCGTGCGCTGGACCAACACCACACCAGCCTCCCCCGTGTTTTGTTTCTGCTGCCCGCCCAGCCTCGCCCGCACCATCGCCCAGTTGCACACCTACGCCTACGGCGTGTCCGCCGACACCGTGTGGATTCACCTCTACGGCGCCGGCCAATTGGACAGTCAGTTGCCGGGCGGCGACGCGATCCAGTTGACCCAAGCAACGGGCTATCCCTGGGATGGCAAGATCAGCATCCGCATCAAAAAGGCTCCGGCGAAAACCATGACCTTGCGGCTGCGCATCCCTGGCTGGGTGGAGCAACCCGTGTTAACAGTCAACGGCCAAGTCGCCAGTGAAAAGTTGCAATCAGGTTCTTACAGCGAGATTCGCCGCGGCTGGAAAGCCGGTGATGTTGTGGAACTGCAATTGCCGATGCCGGTGGTTCCCATTGAGTCCCATCCGCTCGTCGAAGAAACCCGCAATCAGTTGGCTGTGATGCGCGGGCCGCTCGTCTATTGCCTTGAGGACAAGGACCTGCCCCCGGGAGTCGCCCTCGAAAACGTCCGGATTGACCGCGATGCCAAATGGACGGCGCGACATGAAAACAATCTGCTGCATGGCGTCACGGTGCTGGAGACCCAGGCTCGAGTCGCGGCCCAGACGAAAGATGCCAACGCCCTGTATCGCCGCCTGCCGCCGATCAAAGCCGACACCATTTTGTTGCGGCTGATTCCCTATTACGCCTGGTGCAATCGCGGCGTCAGTCAAATGTGCGTCTGGTTGCCCGTGTTGTGAGAACAAAAGAATACCCATGAGAACAAAACTCATTGTCCTTAGCACCTTGCTGCTGGCGCCGCTGGTCTCACCGCACGCCGCTGAAACCAAGTCCGCCAAACCGAACATTGTTCTGATTCTCGCCGACGACCTTGGTGCTGGCGATGTCGGCTGCTACGGGGCGACCAAAATCAAGACCCCGAACATTGACCGCCTGGCGGCGGAGGGCGTGCGCTTCACGCAGGGTTACGCGCCGTCCGCGACCTGCACGCCGTCGCGCTACGCGCTGCTGACCGGTGAATACGCCTGGCGGCAGAAGGCAAAGAGCAACACCATTCTTGATGGCGACGCGCCGCTCTGCATCGAGCCGGGCCGCCTCACGCTGCCGGCGATGTTGCGCCAGGCGGGTTACCAGACCGGCGTGGTCGGCAAATGGCATCTCGGACTTGGCGACGGCCAGACTCGTGTGGATTTCAATGGTGAAGTCAAACCCGGTCCGCTCGAGATCGGCTTCGATTATTCTCACATCATTCCTGCCACCGTGGATCGTGTGCCGAGCGTGTGGATTGAAAATCACAAGGTGCTGAACCTCGATCCCGCCGACCCGATCGAGGTCAGCTATCTCAAGAACATCAGCGACGAGCCGACCGGCTTGGAACGACCCGATCTGCTCAAGCAAGGCGCGGACAAACAACACTCCTGCACGATCATTAATGGCATCAGCCGCATCGGTTACATGAAAGGCGGCCATGCCGCCCGCTTCAAGGACGAGGAACTCGCCAGCACGGTTGTGGCCAAGTCGATCGAATTCATCGAGCGCCAGAAGGACCAGCCGTTTTTCCTCAACATGGGCCTGTTTGAACCGCACGTGCCCCGCGTGGCCGAGCCGCCGTTTGTTGGCACGAGCGGCAGCGGGGTGCGCGGCGATGTCATCCAGCAAATCGACTGGCAGGTCGGAAAAATCATGAAGACGCTCGACCGCCTGGATCTCGCGAAAAACACCCTCGTCATCCTCTCCAGCGACAACGGCCCGATTCTCTTTGACGGCTACTACGACCGTTCGGTGGAGGACTTGAATGGCCATCAACCCACCGCCGGTTTGCGCGGCTGGAAGTATCTCACGTTTGAAGGCGGCTGCCGCGTGCCGTTCATCGCGCGCTGGCCGCAGCAGATCAAGCCGCGGGTCAGTGACCAGTTGTTCAGTCTGGTGGACATCTATGCCACGCTGGCGAAGATCGTTGGCCAGAAGATTCCGGCGCACACCGCTCCGGACAGTTTGGATTTGTCCGCCGTGCTGCTGGGCAAGACGAAGAAGAACGTCCGCGATAACACCTTCCTGCACGGCATTGGTGGACTGGCGCTCCGCCAGGGCGACTGGAAATACATCCCCGCCACCGCTGGTGCGGGCGGCATGGGCAGTGGTGCGAATGCTGCCGACGAGCGCTTCGCGGCCGCGATCATCCCCGAGCCGTTGCTATTCGACCTCGCCACCGATCCGGCCGAAAGGACCAACGTCATCGCGAAACATCCCGAAAAGGCCAAAGAGCTGGCCAAGCAACTGGAAACCATCAAGGGCGCATCGGCGAAACCGGCCCAAGCCAGGCGCTAGGGTGTGGCCGGCATTCACGCAAGTTGATAGAGGCGGTTTTCCCGGCCACTCACATTTTAGGAAGACATGCCCTACGCGGTGCAGGCGTTCAAACGCAAGAACGGCGAATACCTCGTGCTCGTCGAGGAAGATTGGCGCGGCAAGAACCTGCTTTATCGGTGGAAGCCGTGAAGCTGCACGCAGAAAAGCGACAGCACTTTTTCAAGCCATGAACACAAAACACCTTCTCCTGATCATCGCCACATTCGCAACCGCGTTGCTCCACGTTGAAAACCGGCCGCAATTTCGCGGGCCGACCGGCCAGGGCGTTTCCACTGAAACCGGCCTGCCGATCAAATGGCGCGCGACGGAGAACGTCGCTTGGAAAACCGCCGTGCCGAACAGCCCCTCACACCGCTAGGTCATCGCGCCCTCGTGTCGCGCTGCACTGTCGCGCCGGAGCCTCGGCAATGCTGGAACCGATGGGGCCCCCAAATGAACTATGAAAACCGCCGAAACAGGGGAAACCACTTCAGATCCGTTAGCTGCTTTTCACCTCTGATCCGATCCGCAGTTGTTCGGCATATTTGTAACCGTCTCGGAGTGACCTATTTGTCATGCCGTCTGCGGCTTGGACAAAAGGGCAACATCCACCCTCTCACCGACGCCAGCCCGCATGTTCAGGATGTGTTTTCGGGAGAAAAGCACACCGTCGCAACCGCAAAAACCAGCCAAACTGAACGCATTGTTAGCCGAATTTCATCCGCTCAATCGGTCATCTGTTACCAGAAAAAACTCTCGTTACCAGTTAGCGACATCGTGCGGGAACCTAAAATGGAATTAGCCAATTATGGCGGCGACGAAAAAGATCTATGGCATCCATTCATAAAAAGAACGGTTGTTGGTATATGGCCTACACCGACGGTGAAGGGAAGCGGCACTGTCCGAGCACCGGTATTCCTCACACTCCCGTCGGAATCCATCCCGAAGATACCAAAAAGAAGGCGAAGGAAAACCAGGCCAAGGCGATGATCCAAGCCATTCAAACGGAGCAAATGGCACAGGGCAGCAAGCGCCTTCGGGTAATTCGGAAACGTTCCGCAGCCCTTCTCACCAGTGCCCGAGAAACCGAAGCCGAACAGAGCGGGGTCACACTGCGGAGCTACTGTGACCGTTGGGTGGAAAAAAAGCTCCCGAAAGTGGGACTCAGCTACGGCCAGCAACTGAAACGCTGCAAATCGGAGCTCTACGCCACACTGGGGGCGCGCTCCGATGTGGAGATCGTGCAAATCGACGAGGAGGACATTGATGATTTTGTGGACTCCCTCATAAAGGCAAAACTCAGCGCACGTTCAATCAACAAACGTCTCCTGATGCTCGTCGAAATGTTCGGTGACGCGGAGGACGAAGCTTTCGTCATCGTCAACCCGGTGACGAAAGAGCATTTTCAAGAAGAGAGTCCGGTCGAGAAGCAGCCCCTGGCAACAGCCCAGGTCGAGGCCGTCTTGGCGGTAGCAAAACTGATCGATTGGATCACCGTCATCCTATTCGGATTCTACTGCGGCATGAGGCTGGGGGACGCCAGGAGTCAAACCTGGTCAGCCATTGATTTTGAGAAGCGCGTCATCTTCCGCGTTCCCCAAAAGACCGATCGTCGAAATCGCCGTAAAGCGAAGGTACTCGTTACGCCGATTCATCCGGTGCTGTATGCACACCTGCTCAGGGTGCGCGCGATGTGCGGCGACTCCCCCTACGTAACACCCACTCTCGTCGCTCGGCCCCTCACCAATTTATCCAAGGAGTTTGTTGATTTGCTGATCGGCGCCGGGATTGATCCACTTCCGACATCCATGCCAAATGGTCGCAGGTTATGCCTGCTGACCTTCCACTCTTTGCGCCACGCCTTCGCTACGTTGTTGAAACGCACCGGTGCGCCCGAAAAGGAGTGGATGGTTTTGACGGGGCACATGGTGAAATGGAGCCGGCTGGATGGCGAACCCATCTCAAAGGTCGCTCAGATGTACAATCATGTTGACGTCGAGGACCTCCGGAAATGGATCGAGTTGCTCCCAGCGCTCGACGTTCCCAAGCCCACACCTGCGGCGTAGCTCACAAAAAAGCAGTATGGCTTCGGTTAACAAGAAAGACGGTAGTCCATACTGGTTTGCCTGGTATAGCGATGCGGATGGCAAACAGCGGAGCAAGAGCACGGAAATCATTCGAGAGCCGGAGAATCCAACTCACAGAGAGATTAACCGGACGTCGGCGTTGGCGCTGGCGGAATCGTTCGAGCAGCAAGCCAAAGCAGGGCTGCCGGTCGGCGTGCCGGCCGCGATTACGGCGCCACCACTCCTCGGAATCCCGACATTCACAAAATTTACTCGGGGTTGGATTCGCACGATGGGCGGTGACGAAGAATACCGTCGAAAATTAAGCGGCTATTTCGACAACATTGATCGCTTTTTGGGAACCAAAGTCGCTTGGCAAATCTGCCGGCTGCACCGTTCCGATTTCATTGGGCTCGCACCATTCCTCCTTGAAATGGGCTATTCCCCGACGACGGTCACTCTGCATCTGAAGACATTACGAGCGGTGCTTTTGGCCGCAGTGGCGAACGGTTTCATTTTGGTCTGCCCCATCACTCGGGCAGACTATCTGGTCAACGGCTCACCCGCGTCTCCCAAAGCGATGAGCGTTCCGCAGATCGAGTGCCTGCTGAACTCGACTTCAGCGGTTGACTGGCGCACGGCGGTTCTCTTCGGGTTCTATTTTTGCATGGACTTGATGCCGGCGGGCAACCAGGTGTGGGACAAGTTGGACATCACCAATCGAAAGGTTTCGTGGGTGAATTTTACGCGGGCGGGGAAATCCATTGAGATGAGCCTGCCCATGCACCCGCAGATGGTAGATTATTTGATCAACCTGAAAAAGTGCGCGACATCCGAGTTCGTCACGCCATCTCTTCAATGCCTGAGCGACTCTGCCTTGCGTGCGCACTTCAGGGAGCTCGTGGAAACTTCACGGCTTCCATCTAGTTTCGTCCGCTCCGGACGAAATCGGAATTATTTCGACATCCAATTTGCCTCGCTGAGACTATCGTTCGCTCGCGAAATCGGCCACTCGGGGCTTTTTCGCCTCTCACGATTCCTCCGTTCAATGTCCTCCGAGGAACTCGAAGCGATGATCGCAAAGTTGCCGCATCTCAACCTGAAACCCATCCCGCTTCTCGCGGCCGTCGAGTGTAGTCACTGATGGTTGTAGTCCGCGCGTCATGAATTCGTGCCGAACACGAATTCATGAAGATTGAAATCGGAAACAATTCGGCGACCGACCGCAGCACGCCCGGCGAATATCCCGATATTTGGTGTGAGATTCCTCCGAACGGAAAGACCTGCCCTCATACTGGCCTCAAGCATGCCAAGCTTTACTCACTGTTCGCAAAAGGTGGACTTGCGCGGCAGCATGTTCGCGTGGCGAACCTCAGGAATCCAGGCGCCAAACAAGGCAAGACGATCTTCCACTTGGGCGACTTCATGCGATTTCTCGATGAACTGGCCGCGCAACAAGGGTTTGGAGAACTTCGTAATCACGGCAGTCGCACTTCTTCGGAATCATCCACTCCACCGGCGGGTCGAATTGCAGGAAGCTCATCAAGGATTTGAGTTCCGCGGTAGCCGCACCGGG
The DNA here is from genome assembly GCA_964574525.1 of uncultured Bifidobacteriaceae bacterium. Taxonomy (GTDB): domain Bacteria; phylum Verrucomicrobiota; class Verrucomicrobiia; order Limisphaerales; family JADLHS01; genus WYBW01. The sequence continues at coordinate 7,146 of CAZNOE010000020.1, read as the reverse complement.
CCAAATGGGTACGCCCCAACAGTCTTGACCAGCGGGCGAGCCGGCAAGATTGAAATGTAAGCGGTCGGGTGCGGAGCAGGCAGGGGTTGCTTTATACTTGGGTGTGAACAATGAAAGGAAAGATTTCCTGAATCTGGCGACGCTGCCCGCGCGCCTCAACAGTGAGGAAGCGGCTTACTTTCTCGGCTTCAAACCCCATGACATTCCGCTGCTGATGAAAGCGGGCTTGTTGAAGCCCTTGGGTCGGCCGATGCCCAATGGCGACAAATACTTTGCCACGGTCACGCTCACTGAATTGCAGCAGGACGTGCAATGGCTGTCGCGGGCGACCAGCGCCGTCTGTCAGCATTGGAAAGAGAAGAACGCGCGCATGTCCAATGGCATGCGCAACGGACTTCCTTCATTATCAAACTGATTGAAATACCGAGGGGAAGTTGACTCAATGATTTCACGTGAATAACGTGCAACGCATGAAAAGGCCGACCTCGCCGGAAGTTGCCAAGCGCGTGGATACCAAATCGAACGAATTGATTGCTGAATTCCATGCCTACCGGGACGGAATCATTGCTGAACATCCCGACGATCCGAAACTCACGAACGAGCGAATCATTTTTGAAAGTTGGGCAATCCAGAAAATTGCCGGACTGCACTGCGTTATTGAAGACCTCCTCGCTGAGGTGCATGGAAGGAAAAACCCAAAGGCGCGGCGGTAACTGAATTCCACCGGAGCTTCGGTGCGCGTCGCCACGCGCTCAAAAACTGCGAGTGTCCCCAAAGGCACGTCGTCAGGTTGTGGCTTGGATTGTACCGTTGATCCTCATTTTCGAGCGCACTCACCGAGAGTGCGAGCGGCCCGTGTCAGGTGATCAATCCGAATCAGGGGTTTCGTGATTCCGAATCGAGCTTCGCCACTTCGGACTTGTTCGCAATGATAATCCTGGGCTTTGGTTTGCATCGTCATTCCTCACCTATTGACCGCTCGCGGGACGGGTTCGGAGGCAATCCTGCCTTCGGCAAATGCCTTCTGTTGGCGTTCGTATTCGCTCAGCGAGGGCATTTGCACCTCGGCCTTGCGGGAATAAGCCCGCGTCATTGCCTTGCTGTTGTGGCCCAAATTCACTTGGGCATACCGTTCGGGATAACCTGCCGCTTTCGCCCGTTCCGCCCAAGCGTAGCGGTAGGAATGGAGCGACACGCCTTTGATGCCAAGCCCGGTGCAACGCTGCTTAAACTCCGTCGCCCGGTCGCCAGCACGAACTTTACGCAGATGCGGAAAGAGCGGGCCATTGCCTGGCAAGTCTTTCAGGATTTCTGCCATTTCAGCATCCAAGCGCATGATGGCAATGGTATTGGTTTTCATGCGCTGATAACTGATTAAGTTGTTCTGCCAGTCCACGTTTTCCGCCTCCAGAAAGGCCAGATCAGATTGCGATGCGCCAAGATGCCAAGCCAGTTGGTAAAACGCCTTGCGCTCAGCGTTTTGTTCGCGGGCGACAATCGCCAGATGTTCGTCGTGAGTGATGGCGCGCTTGTCCTTGAACTGAACTTTTGGCCATTGCCGTTTCACGATCACCGGCCACGGCAGCCAAGTCATGTCGAGCGCGAAATTGTGAATCCGCCGCAAATAGACGTTGGTTGAAACCGTGCCCGCTTCCAGCGCACGCAAGAAATGCTCTGGCCGCGTCTGCAACACTGGCAAGTTTCGGATGCCGTTAAGGGCTTTGTCTTTGATGGCCGTAAGCCAGCGGTGTTGCGTCTCGCCTTTCTTTAGCTTCACCATTTCATCCATGACGTACTGCCAGGTGCGCGTGCTGATCTGCGAGTCGGTGGCCGCGAGATACGCGCGGGCGATTTGCAGATTGATGGCGGGCTGTTTCTCGGCTTCGCTGCGCGAGTGAAACAGCCGCCGCGCGGTGGCCCGGTCGTTCGTGTGCAAGCTCTCCTGCTTGCCCGTCAGGTCGTCGTGGATGTAATACCGTCCGGTTTTCTCCCGGAAATAGAGTCTGTATCGCTGCCTCATAGCTCTACTCCGGTATAGGGTTGGGGGCGGGTGGTTCGGATGCGCAAGTGGCTCTGAGCCGTTGCGCGGTCGGTGGTCGACCAGCTCTCGTGACTGCCGGTCGGATGGTCTTGGAGGTGATACCGTCCGTTGCTCTGGCGGCGGTAGGGTCTGAAACGTTTTCTCATACTGTTTTTCACAGCGATGAGGGTTACGACTCTTAAATCCGAGTAGAGGCGGGTTACGGGCCGCTCCGCAGAATAGCGCCAGAGTACTTATTTGCTGGCATTTCTGCTGGCTTTTTCAGGTGGAAGATTTCCAAACCGCGCAGTTTCAACTGCTTAGATTTGGAGGCGAGGGTCGGAATCGGTCCATTTTTCGACATCCGGCGGCCATGGTGGCAACGCCTTCCTATCCCGTGCCGACTTTCGGCAAACCCTTGCAACTAACAGTAAACACGATGGTTTCGCGTGCTTCTCTATCGAATTCAGTTGTCAGAATACCCGGCAAATCCTATGCCGTCAATTCACTACTCGCACCTGCTTTTGCCTACTCCTCCACTGCTCGATACTGGAAGTTTTACTGGAAGTGCCAACCGTATTTTCAGCACCCGTTTTGCCTGTCGAACCGGATCGTGTCGACAACGCCACGGCGATATTAGATTAGCATAGGCGCCGTGATGGTGGAAGATGGACTGCGTCACGGTACATCCGACGAATAATTTCTCCACTTGCTCATTTAGCTGTGAAATGATTCATTTCACGGCATGAACGGTATTCGTCATCGCTGGTTCAGCCAGAATCTGGAGTCCGCGTTGAAAGTCCTGCCGGTTACCGTGGTGACCGGAGCGCGCCAGACGGGCAAAACCACCCTGGCAAAATCGCTGGGCGCCAAGCGGGCTTATTTCACCTTGGATGATGTCGGGGTGCTCGATCAGGCGGAACGCAATCCTGATTCCCTGCTCACGACCCGCCCGGTCACCCTAGACGAGGTTCAGCGCGCGCCGCAACTGCTGCTCGCGGTCAAGCGGGCGGTGGATGAACGGCGCAAGGCCGGGGATTTCGTGCTGACGGGATCCGCCAATCTCCTCCTAATGGGGCGGGTGGCGGACACGCTGGCCGGTCGGGCGATCTATTTGGAACTGCCTCCCTTCTGTCCCGCTGAATGGTTGCAACGCAAAACGGCTTTGGAACCGATTGATCGCCTTTTCTCATCCGACTTCGATTTGCACGATTGGCCGGACGAGAAGGGCAACTGGCAGCGTTGGCTGCTGTGCGGCGGCTTCCCGCCCGCCTTGGCCATCGAAGCCGATCGCGATCGCGGGTTGTGGTTCGCCGCTTATGTTCAAACGTATCTGGAGCGCGACCTGAGGCAGTTAAGCGACGTTGCCAGTCTGCCAGATTTCCAACGCTTGATGGCGCTGGCCGCGAACCGAACCGGCAAGCTGCTCAATCAAGCCGACCTCTCCCGGGATGCTGCCTTGAGTCATCCCACGGCGCATCGTTACCTCAACCTGCTGGAGACGGGTTGCCTGATTACGCGGATAAGACCATTTACCACCAATCCTTCCTCCGCGATGGTGAAGGCGCCAAAACTTCTCTGGTCGGACTGCGGACTCGCCGCCTGGCTCGCCGGCATTCGCGCGCCGGAGGACGTTGCCAAGCGACTGGATTCGGGTTTTTGGCTGGAACAAACGCTTTACCAGACTCTTCAGTCATGGCGAGCCATGGACCCCGCCAATCGGAGACTCCACTTTTGGCGCGACCGGGCAGGACATGAAGTGGATTTCATCCTCGAACAAAACGGCAAACTGGTCGCCATCGAAATCAAATCGAGCAGTCAAGTGAGCACGTCAGACGCTTCCGGCATTCAGGCACTCAGGGGTGTGCTCCAGAAGAACTGCAGTTTGGTTTGTGGTGTTGTGTTGCATGCCGGCAAGGCCAGACCGTTGGACAAAGATATTTTTGCCCTGCCGTGGGGTTGGATGGTGAAGGATTGAGACTGGGGCTCACAATCCAGCGGCGGTAAGAAACAATATCGAAGGGCGCAATAATGATCCCGTCCGAAGACATCAACCGCCGGCTGGTTGATGCCCTCGCTGAGTGTCGGCGTCTGCGGGAAGAAAACCGGCAGTTGCGCGAGCGCCTCGGTCCTCCGCAAATCGAGTCACCAACACCGCCCATCCTTTCCCAGTTAACGCCCGCCTTGTCCCCCGCGGTCACCGGGAAATCCAGTCCGGAGGAAAAAGTGAAGCTGTTTCGCAGTGTGTTTCGAGGGCGCAAAGATGTTTATGCGCTGCGTTGGGAAGGGCGCAACGGAAAAACGGGTTATTCACCCACCGGCCGAAAAGTGTGGGGCAATCCGCTTTCAAAACAGCCGGACAAACCTAAAGAATACTTCCCGTTGACCGATCAAGTGCTTCACGACCATCTGACCGGCAAGCTCACAGCCGGAGTCTATCCACTGCTCACCGACGAAACGTGTTGGTTTCTCGCTGCTGACTTCGACAAAGCGACCTGGCAGGACGACGTGCGGGCGTTTCTGCAAACCTGCGCCGAGTGGGAAGTCCCAACCATCCTCGAACGATCACGTTCCGGGCGCGGTGGGCATGTCTGGATTTTTTTTGAAGCCCCAATGCCTGCGCGCTTGGCCCGCGAACTCGGTGCGGCTATTCTCACCCGGACAATGGAGCAACGGCATCAACTCGGCCTTGATTCCTATGACCGCTTTTTTCCGAGTCAGGATACGATGCCCAAAGGAGGCTTCGGTAATCTCATCGCATTGCCGTTGCAGCACATGCCGCGCGCTCACGGTAACAGTGTATTTCTCGATGCCGATTTGATTCCGCACTCGGACCAGTGGGCTCTGCTGTCGAGTATCCGTCGGATGTCATTTGTAGAAGTCGAAAGCACCGTGCGCGAAGCTGCGCGAAGCGGAGACATTATTGGCGTTAGGCGCAGTGTCACGGACGATGAACAGACAGAAGACCCGTGGACGCTGCCGCCATCCCGGAAGAAAAAGGACGAGGCCATCACCGGCCCGTTGCCAGCGAAAGTGCGTGTTGTTCGTGGCAACTTGGTCTTTGTCGAAAAGGAAGGATTGCCGTCCGCGATGTTGAATCGTCTGCACCGGCTCGCCGCGTTTCAAAACCCGGAATTCTATCGCGCACAAGCCATGCGGTTGGCCACGTTCGGCAAACCGCGCATCATTCGTTGCGCGGAGGAATTTCCCAAGCATGTCGCTTTGCCGCGCGGTTGCCTTGGCGAAATCACGGCGCTACTCGAATCGCACAAGATTGCTGTAGAACTCGACGACCAACGATTCGCCGGTCAGCCGATAAACGTGACGTTTCACGGCCAGCTTCGCCCCGACCAGCAGGCCGCAGCCAACGCGATGCTTTCCTTCGACGACGGCATTCTGAGTGCCACGACCGCTTTTGGAAAAACGGTCGTGGCTGCATGGCTGATTGCGGCGCGTAAAGTCAACACCCTGGTGCTCGTGCATCGCCGCCAACTTCTCGATCAATGGCGCGAGCGGCTCGCGGCGTTTCTGAATCTGCCCATTAAGAGCATCGGGCGAATTGGCGGTGGACGCCGGCGTCCCAGCGGGCTTGTTGACGTTGCAGTTATCCAGAGTCTGAATCGAAAGCAGGTCGTGGACGACGTGGTCGCCAACTACGGCCACGTCATCGTGGACGAGTGCCACCACATTTCAGCCGTGAGCTTTGAGCAAGTTCTCCGGCAGGTGAAAGCGCGCTTTATCACCGGCCTGACCGCCACGCCTCAGCGCAAAGACGGCCATCACCCCATCATCGTCATGCAGTGCGGGCCGATTCGTCACCGTGTGAATGCAAAGGAGCAGGCGCTGGCGCGACCATTCAAACATCTTGTTATTCCGCGACCGACGAATTTTCGATTGCCGCCCTCAACCGAAAAGCCAGAGATGCACGAGTTGTATGCCGCGCTGGCCGGCAACAAGGCACGCAACGATCTGATGTGCGTTGATCTGCTGCGCTCCATCAAGGCTGGACGCTCTCCCATTCTGCTGACGGAGCGCACCAGCCAGGTGGACGAATTTGCTACCCGGTTGACCGGCTTGGTGAAGCACATCGTGGTGTTGAAGGGCGGCATGGGTGCAAAGCAACGCCGCGCCATTGCCGAACAACTGACTGCGATTCCCGACGGAGAGGAAAGAGTCCTGCTGGCCACGGGCCGTTACATCGGCGAAGGCTTCGACGATGCGCGCCTCGACACCCTTTTTCTTGCCATGCCAATTTCTTGGCGCGGCACATTGCAACAATACGTTGGCCGCCTCCACCGTCTTCACGACAGCAAGCGCGAAGTCATCGTTTACGATTATGTGGACGGCTGTGTGCCCGTTTTCAACGCGATGTATTCCAAACGTGTACGTGGTTACGAAGCGGTAGGATACGAAATTCAAGACGCTGCTGTGTGAAGCACGGATCGGCACTCCGAATTGGCGACATCACGGCCTTGTGTGAGTCACCGCAATTCGCGCCTGTCACGGCGGTAAGTCAACGGTTCATTTTCGACTCGCCAGCACAAGCGAAGATCCATCTGCTAATTCGGATATTTGAATTGAAGATAGCCGACCCCCACGAAGTATAAGTGGACTGTAACCAGCCCCTCGTGATATTCGTCTAGCACGTTCGATGAGAAACTGCATGAACATATCAGCCATGATTTGGCCGACGCTGACGGTCGCGAAAGCGACACGTCATAGCCGGTTAAGCCCCGGCTGTGCGTTTAGCCTTGGGCTATCCAGGTCATATCGCGGGCAAAGCCCCGAAGTGAATTTGGATAATCTGGAGGTAAGCAGATAACGAATCGAAAGAAGATTTCTACACCCTGCTTACCCCGTGTAAGCAGGGTTTTTTGTTTCCCTGAAACTGACGGTGAAAATGGCGGCAACGAAAGGTGAACAGTCTGTGAACGATAACATAACGACGTCTCGATGATGTCCGACAGTGCCAAACGAATTCAGGTGCCGGAAAGCCGAGGCTTTCCACCGGTGGGTTCTGCCCATCGCGAGCGAAGACGCGCGCCGAAGTGGTTTGCAACGCTTTTACATATTAAGGGCTTCGGAGGAGGTGTGCCCCTAAACACCGAAACAGCCGCCGTGAATCC
>CAZNOE010000019.1:0-22007 GCA_964574525.1 uncultured Bifidobacteriaceae bacterium | reverse complement strand
CGTTGCTCCGCTTTTCTTGCCTTGCTCGCTTGCCTCTTGCTGGCCGGTCCCGCTTTCGCCCAGGTCTCCCCGTACGTCACCGTGCTGCGCTCTTCCCTCGTGCCGATCTCGTTTTGGGCCGATCCTGAAATGGATCCCTTCGTCCGGGCCAACGGCGATTGCCTTGCGACGCTGGCACGGGCCAGGGACGGTTCGCGCGCGCTCATCGTGCGGGTCTTCAGCAAGAGCAATGGCTTCCAAATGGGCGCGGCGCTGGTCATCCCGCTGGGGGTGGATGCCGGGCCGTCCGATATCATGATCTCCACGGTGTTCGCGCCGGACCAGGTGCTGCTGCTGGACCAGTCGCGGCGCGTGCGTCTCTTCCCCATGAGCTTCCGCGCCAACGGTACGCCCTTCGTCTCCGGACGGACGAATGTGATCGGGCCGCTCGGCCCGGTCGGCGCCGGGGCGGGCCGGGCGCTGGGCGAAGCGCCGAACACCGCCAATCCCGACAATCCCTACCTCGGCCTCGGCACGGCCAACGGGGAAGTCATCGTGACCACGCTCTCGCTCGATCCGATTTGTATCCCGGTCACCCACGCGCCGATCACGGACCTCGGCGGGCTGCCGCAGGTGGGTTCATTCGTGCTGGGGGCCGTCAGCGCCGGCGTGCTTTATTGGACGGATCCGGATGTTGATCCGGCCGTGCCGGGGCTTCAGCCGGGGATCACGGCGAGTTTTCGCGATCCGCGGACGGTGCCGTTGATTGACTTTGGCGCACCCATCCTGCAACGGCGCACTGCGCCGTGGGTTGATCCGGAAATCGACCCGATTGTCGCCGCCAACGGCACGACGGAGATTGCCACGCTGTTGGTGCCGGCCAATCTGACGCTCAACGGGACGCTCACGGTGAAGTCGGTGAAGACCCTCTCCTCTCCGATCAGCCAGGTGATCTTCAGTTCGCTCACCGCGCTGGCGGCGGACGGCTCCGGCATCATTTACAACAAGAACTTCAACTTTGATGATGGGATAGTGGGCCGGCTCTGGACGGTGGCCGGCGCGACGCTGGTGCTGGACGCGGAGACGCTCAGCCCGCGCGGGCCCAGCCGGTGGCTTCGCGCGCGGATCGAGGCGGAGAACCAGCGCGCGGCGGAGATTGACCTGGCCACGTTGACGTTGAGTGTGGACGGCGCGCGGGGCGCGTTGCCGGGCGGGCCGCGGCCGGCGGCGCGGCTGGCGGACTTCGACGGCGATACGAACGTGGAACTGGAAGTGCCGTTCCAATCGGCGGTGTTGAACGGATTGCTGCGGCAGGTTCAGGGAGAAACGGCCATCGTGCGTGCGAGCTGGCTTTACACAGACGGAACGGAGGGAACGGCGTCGGCGGCGGTGGGCGTGGAACGTTGAGGGTGAAGTTGCCGATGGCCCTTGAGCAAATCCAGTCGCGCGAATTTCAGTGAGACGGGGAGCGGTTCTCCTTCTCCTTGGGGAGAAGGCAGGGATGAGGGAGAGCGTTTAATCTGACTCAGCTTCTGCGAATCCATCCGACCCGATTCAGACAAGGGATGGTTATGGTTGTGAGGCTCGCCCTCATCCTAACCTTCTCCCCCGGGGAGAAGGAACAGCCGTTGTTCGTTTCCGGTTTTGCGAATATCTGTCCGGCAAATCCGGCCGCGCGAATTAGTATGAGCAACGATCCTGCATCCAGGTCACGTCTGGATTGTTCGGGCTGGGCACATTCAGGGGTAACCCGGTTCGAATAGGAGGAGAGGTTCTGGGATCGCGCCATCGGTGGACCTCAGAGTGGCCGTCGGCGAAGGCGAACCCGGCCGCCTTGTTGTGATAGCTGGCCGGGTAATCCACGATCTTGGTGGTGGCGGCGTTGGGGTAGCCATCCATCTCGGTGACGAAGTAACCGTCGTTGATGCTGTCCTGACGCTCATCCAAAATGACAAACGTTATCGCCGGTCCCGGGCGAAGCATTTGAGATAGCTTGCGAAAAACGACTGAATTCGGCGACGCGAGTCCCCAACCACCCTCGTAGCTATTTTGCGGAGAATTACCGTTGCCGCCCACCCAGTTGCTCACGGTGACGCTGCGCCCGCGGGGAACGCGCCGGCGGGTTGCCGACCGTTACCGGTTCTTCCGCGTGGTGTGTTCCCACATCCAGATCACGTCGGGATTATTGGCCTGGCTGACCAACGGCGGGTCGGTATGCCGGACGGGCGGCTTGGTGCGCGGGTCCTTCCACTTGTGGATTTCCGAGTGGCCATCAACGAACGCGATGCCGGCCGCCCCGGCGTGGAAGCTGGCCGGCAGGTCCGGGAGCTTGGCTTGGGCGGGATCGGGATAGCCGCGCATGTCCACGCAGAAGAAACCATCGTTCATACTGTCGGGATGCTCGTCCAGCAAGACCCACGTGCCGACCGGCCCGGGATTGATGAACTCGGACATCCGGGTGTACTTGTTAAACTCCGGTCCGCCAAACCAGGTCCAATCGCCCTGGTTCATGCCGCACCAGGAATTCATCGAATTGCTGCGCACGCGCTGAATGGTCTGCCCGCTGAACGGGCCCGCCGTGGGACGAACCGTGACGACGTCCGCCGGACACTTGAAGATCGCGACGGAGTTGCCGCAGTACGGCCAGATGGCGCCCTTCTTGATGGTGTTATCGGCGTCCCAATTCTGCGAGTTGCCGTTGTTGTAATCCAGAATGCCGTGCGTCCAGGCGAAGGGGTAATTGGGATTGGTGGGATCTTCGGGCGCGTAAGCGAAGGGCAAGCGGTCGCGGCTGTCCCCAACGTACATGTTCCAGGCGAGCATCAACTGCCTGGTGTTGTTCATGCAGGAGATGCCCTGTCCGCGAACCTTGGCCTTGGACAAAGCGGGCAGCAGCATGGCCGCGAGAATGGCAATGATGGCAATGACCACGAGTAATTCGATCAACGTGAAGGCACGGGCAGTTTTCATAGGATCAAGTGACTCAATTGCAGCCTTAGGAGTGGCTCTTGTCAACAACCAATCGCAATCCGTATTCTGTGCCGGCAAACCACTCATCGCGTTTCTCAGGACATTTGTGAAACAAACGAACACATGAATTCACAACAGAACGACCTTGAAAAGATCACAGCTTATGTTGCCCTTGGGTCGGCAACTTGATTGCCGCCTGAAAATCTGGTAGCGTCATTGCCATGCAATCCTTGCCCTCGCCCGTCTCCGTTGGCGTTTCGCGCGGATTGCGCTCCTTCAGCGTCTTCGGCCCGATTCACCGGGGTTTGCAAATCTGCGGCGGTTTTGCGAAGCGCCTGTTCCTGCTGGCGATCTGCTGGCTCGCCGCCGCCAGCGCCTTCGCCGCCACGAAGCCCAACATCCTCCTCATCGTCGCGGACGACGCGGGTTACGCCGACTTCGGTTTTCAGGGCGGCGGCATCAATGGCGATTACGCCGCGCTGACGCCCAACATTGACCGGCTTGCCACCAACGGCGTGCGGTTCACCAGCGGTTACGTCAGCGGACCAACGTGTTCGCCCTCACGCGCGGGTCTGCTCACCGGGCGTTACCAGCAGCGCTTCGGCTTCGAGAACACCACGCAGAGCTATACCAACGCGGGGCTGGCCACCAACCAACTCACCATCGCCGACCACCTCAAGCCGCTGGGCTACACCAATTACGCCGTCGGCAAGTGGCACCTGGGCGAGGATCCCGTCAAACATCATCCCAACCGGCGCGGCTTCGACGAATTTCTCGGGTTCCTGGCGGGCGAGCGGACTTACTTCCAATGCACGAATACGAATTGCTCTGCCGAGCGGCGACTCCAGCACAACGGCACGCTTCTCCCAAACGATACCGACATCTACCTCACCGACAAATTCGCGGCGGCGGCCACGAACTATCTCGCTACGCACGTGACGAATCACCCGGGCAGCCCGTTCTTCCTGTATCTCGCGTTTAGCGGCGTGCATGAGCCGCTCGAAGCGGAACTCGCCGACCTGAACCATCCAGCGGTTCTGAGCATCACGAATCTGAATCGCCGGACCAACGCGGCCATGACTCTGGCCCTGGATCGGGCGGTGGGCATGGTGATGAATCAACTGACGAATCTCAACCTGGCCAGCAACACGCTCGTCGTCTTCCTTAGCGACAATGGCGGTCCGGAAGACCGGAGTGATCTCAACGCGCCGAATTGGTCCGACAACGGGCCGTTGCGCGATGGAAAAACCTCGCTTTACGAAGGCGGCATCCGCGTGCCGTTCGTGGCGCATTGGCCGGGACGGATTCCCACCGCGCCGGGCGGGCGGGTCATCGCCGATCCGGTCATCACGCTGGACTTGCTGCCCACGTTTGTCGCGGCGGCCGGCGGCAGTGTTTTCCCCGACATTGCCACCGACGGTGTGAATCTGTTGCCGCGCCTCACGGAAGTGACCACCAATCCGATTCCGCGCTGCCTGTTCTGGCGCTCGCAAAACCCGGAGGGCGACCAAAGCGCCGTCCGCCAGGGCGACTGGAAATGGTATCGCGGCACCAACGGCGTGATTGAACTGTACGATCTGGCCACCGACCTTGGCGAGAGCACCAACCTGGCGGCGGCGTTCCCGGAAAAAATGGCCGAACTGCTCGCGGCCCACGCCGGGTGGGAGCAGGGCATGATCGAGCCGCTCTGGGCCGAGGGCGCCCCGTGGGTTTCCACCCCGGCCCTGGTTCTCGGCGCTTCACCGCTCGGTTACCTCTTGGAGAAAACCGGCGGTGGATTTGGCTTCATGACTTACGAGCTGCGCGCTCCGCTCTCGTTGAGCAACGATTGGAGCCTGACGTGGAACATGGAGAGCGTGATCGCGCCAGGCTACGCGCGCAACGGCTTCATCGTGTTGGGCGACGGGCAGAATACGAACAACCTCATTCGCGCCGGGCTGGATGTGACCGGCCTGGCGCTGTCCATTTCCGAAATCCAGTCCAACCTCACCTCAGCTCCACCAATCGGATCATTCCGGGGCCGCGCGCCGCGGATTACTATTTTCGGCTGTGGTTCAAGGCCGCCACGCGCACGCTCACCCTGCGCTACGGCACGAACCAGCCGACGCTCCGCTACGAAACCAACGCCGTCTCGCTCGTGTTGACCGGCAACTATGGCGAACTTCGTTACGCGGGCTATGCGCTGCAAACGAACGCGCACACCCAATTCTCGCCCATCCAGCGCCACGTCCTACCGCTGGCCCCGGGCGCGTCGCCATCCTGGACACGGCTGAAGATGGCGCGCAACTACACCGCCGGCACTCTTGACACGAACGGAAACTTCATGGGCGGCACTGAATTGATGTCGCTCGTTCCCCACAAGGACCGCCTCTTTGCCGGGGTCAGCTATTGGAACAACGATACGAATTCAGCCGACCCGCACCCTGGCGCACAGGTGCTGGTGAAAGACTCCGCGACGTCGCCATGGCGGCAGGACAAGGCGTTCGGCACTAATTTCGTCCGCGTCGAATGTCTCCGTTCCCTCACCCTGACCACCCACACGAATGGCGCGCCGTTGAATCCGCCCGTGACCCTGCTGCTGGCGGGCGTGTCGGATGGGGCCGACATCGGCGCGGCCACCAACGCCTTCGTGTTCGTCCGTAACGACATCACCGGCGAGTGGACGCCCACCTCGCCTGGCAGTGTGAATTCCGGTCACGCCGCCGCCCGTTTCATTTTCGACCACAAGGATCGCGAGACCGGCATCCACCATGTCTTCTGCGGCTTTGGCGAAACCAAACTGGTGCGCGGCAGCTACGACACGAACTCGGGATTGATCGTCTGGAATTCCACGGCGCCCGAGTTGATCGGCTCGGAGCGCATGTTGAGCGGCGGCAATTGCAATGGCTGGGCCTACGCCTGCATCGGTTCGGACGGCAATCCGAACAACAACATCGGCGGCGTCTTCTGGCGCGAAGACGGCACCAATCCCGTCTGGCATCTCGTCATCGAATTCCCGGACCACCCGGAGGAGAGCTATGAAGACGTGCGCGCCTTCACCGCCGTGCCGCACCCCAAAGGCTTTGGCTACGACGTGGCGCTCGTGGCGCTCAACAGCCACAGCAAAGTCGTGCGCCTTGACCCGGTCGGCGGCGATCCGCGCAACGGCCACGTCGTCACCGAGGAGGTGAACATCCAGGAATTCCTCGGCGACCAGTGGAGCGACGGCATCCCAATCCCCGACAACATCGTCTCCGCCTACAACGACATGCCCGAACTGACTGACCCGGCGACCGGCGAGCCAGTTCACTTCCTCGGCGTGTTCATCAAGGAACATCCCGACGGAACGAACACGCCGGCCTACAACAACACCTGGTATCTGATCCGCCGACTCGATGCCACGTATGATTGGGGCCAGGCGATTGATCCGGCGAATCCCATTCCCAGCCCGTTCCTCCGCTCGTGCCGCGCGGCCCGCCTCTCACCCTTCCCCGGGGAAACCAACCGCGTCCTGTATCTCGGCGGTTTCGATGGCGCCACGCCCGATTCCTGGCACAACACCGCGTGGATTTACCGCGCCGAACTTCCCGACGAGCGGGCGCGCATCCGCCGCGAAGGAACGATTCCGGTGGTCGGCGTAGACACCACCTATGTCTGGACCTATCAGCTTGAGAATGTTCCAACCATCGGCGCCATTCAGCCATTTCGATATCGGCTTCACGGCAGCAACACTGTGCAGGAGGTTTGGATCACCAACGCGCCGCCCGACCGCGAATTCTATCGGTGGAATATCTTCCGCTGAAAACCAAACCGGCAACGCTCCAGCAGTAATGCTCCGGACAAGAAAGACCGTGCGATGAACGGGCTCGAGTTCGGGCTGGATTTGTCGGAGGATGAGCGCAGGGCGTTGATTGTCTTCCTCAAGACTCTCTGAAACAAACGCGATTGAACTCATCACCAGGAGAATCATTTTGCGAAGAGAATACCGGGAATACAGGCATCCGACATTACGCCTTACGATTCACCCCGCAAGTTGCCACATGGCGCGCATTCACCGAAAGTCATTTCGGCGCGATTTCAGAACGACGCACCTGCCCTTGTCCTTTGAGAAGCTTACCATCAAATCCCTTTCGCATCGAGTTCCCGAATCTCCCGTGTGAGCATTCGCCCCACGCGCAGTTTCGCCATGTAAACCTGGGCCGCATTGACGTCGAGCGTTTCGCAGACCAGCGGCAAGGGCCATTGTTGCATAACGTACAGATCGAACATTTGGAATGTCTTTGCGGCCACGCGGCGTTTCATTCGGCCGAGCGCCGTTGCCAAGGCATGTTGCCGCCACTCGGCGTCCCACAGCGCGTCGAGTTCCATGCTGTGGGGATCGGGAATCCGCGCCACACTGACATTCGGCTCCGGGCCGGCCCGGCCGGGGTCCTCCGCGCGTCGTCCGGAGGTCTGGAGTGGCAGCCTTTTGCGGAACTGATCCGCAATGCGTCGCCGCGTGATGGTGAGCAGCCAGCCTTTGAACGAGCCTTTCGCGGGATCGTATTTGAAGCCCGGCATTTGCTTGGCCACGGCGAGAAGAGTTTCCTGCACGACGTCCTGCGCCTCGGCGTCGGTGAGGCCGCATTTCAGGGCCAGGCCATAGATCAACCGCCAGTACGTGTCGAAAAAAACGCGCCAACTCTGCTGATCGCCCCAATCTTTCAGGCGACCGAGCAGGCTCTCCCGGGTCGGAATCGAAGCATCCGATTGCACGCGGCTCATTCTACTTCTGTATTCGGGAAGCACGCGCCGGTTCTAACAGTAAAACTTTTTCAACCCAAGTGTTAGATTCGGCCTCCCGCGACCGAATAGGAGAAAAAGCAGTTCATTTTCCGTTGAACCAATCTAACCATGAAAACGCTAAACGCGTGTTTGAAAAATTGTTTTTGGGTAGCACAGGCGACCCGCCTGTGTCGTCTGGCGACTCGCCGGACGGAACACGTGCAACGGTCAGAGCCAATGGACACGGGCTTTTCCCAAAGTTACCCTCCACAGTTCCGGTCGGCGGGTCGTCCGCGCTACCTGATTGTAAAACACGCTCTAAACGCCTCGCAGCTTTTTCAGTTGGCCTTTGCCTCCGTGCCGCGGTGTCGGCCTTGCGTTCGTAAACTGCTTTGTGCCGCCCTGGTCGTCATGCTACACACGGACGCGCGCGGCATCAACGGGCTGGAAGGCACCTTCGAGTTTGCCATCGACGCGCCGTGGCGCATGGAGCCCCACCGCACCGGAGTCGATCTCGGCCGGAGGACCGAGTACGGTCCGATCCCGATCCAGATTTCGATTCACGACGCCATGTTCGCGGGACTGGATAACATTTACTACGAGAGGGAGAATCAAGGGGGAGTCGTGCAACTTGTCCCGAAGACGCTGCCGGCCAATCTCGTCTCGCTCGGCAAATTCTCTGCCGTTCGCATTCGTGAGTGCGGCGCCAGCTTCAGCTCGTGGACAGTCTTTCGCCTCACCAACCTCTTTGAAATCGAGTTGTCTGGCTTTTGGACCAACAACGCCTCGGCGCCGCCTCCGACGAACCGGCTCTGCCGGCTGTGGGCCGGGGAGGATCCTTCGAGTTTTGAAAACATTGCCCAAACGAGTGAGTGGCACGCGCTGCTTTGGTACGCACCGGAGAATCCAAATCCCGGCACGACGCTCTGCCTCGAAATCGAGGTATTGCTGGATCGCCAACCGTGGAACAGCGATGAGTTGCCTGTCTTATTGAAATCTCAGGAGCCGAGCCGCCTGATCACGCTGCGCAATTATGTGCGGGTGTTTCTCGCGCTCGAGCCGCTGCCGCGCTTCGATAACCGGTGGCTTTACGGCGATCTGCATTACCATTCTCAAGGCACGGACAACGATGTCGAGGCGGCCTACAACTATCGCGGCGTGATCCGCGCCATGGGCGCGATGGGCCTCGATTTCGTGCTGGCGACGGAGCATGCCTCCGCCTCGGAGCAATTCATCGATGCCGATTTGCATCTCAACCTGGTGGAGGAATTCATCGGTAATGTCGGCTCCTGGTTGGGGATCGGTGGCAGCCCTGGACTGGAAGAGGATGATGCCACGAGCATCGGCGGTGTGTTGCGTGACTCGGACGTGCGCCGCCACGAATTTTCTCATGGCCTGATCCACGGCGAGCGGGGAGCCAACCGCGAAGCCGCCTTGCAAGGCGGGGCCGGACGAAGGCCGCAGGGCTATCTGTCGCATGGCGTCTTGCCTCAGATGTTTTTGGGAGGTGAAATCGATGCGATCCCTGAACTCTCGAAAGCAGAAATCGGCGAGCTGCCCACCAGTAGCCTTCTGCAAGGGTTGTGGAGACCGCCTTTCGTGAACTTCGGCAATGGCCTGCTGCTTGACCCGGCGGCGCTCTGCAAACCGGGCGGCGGCGATTGCCACCCGTACCAGCTTTTCGAACCGACTGCCGACGGCTATTTGCTCCGTGACTTCCAAGGCCTTGAAACCATCGCCTACGGGCGCGAACATCTCGTCTATTTTCCGAACCGCTCGGCGTTGCATGTTACGAATGGCTCGCCGCCGGCCACCGAAAGCACCTTCATCCCAAGCTCCACGGGTAAGTACGGCGGAGCGACCCGCCGGCTGGCCGATCCGCGCGCCGGCTCTCCGCCCTTGCTGCCGGAAATCGAAAGGAAAGGCGTGGCTTTCGTGGCCCACCATCTGAACGCCTGTAACGACTGCTCGAACGGGCCGGACGGATTTCCCTGGACCGGCTACCTGCTGAATAAGGCATGGTCATCGCCTGCGATTCTGGGTTTGGAGTTTTGGAACGAGGATGGCCGGCACAAGTCGCGCGTGTGCAGCCACCTTTTTTGCCGCGACAATAACTACACCGGCCAGGAGCTTGGCTACGAACGCGACGAGTCATTCGATTTGCTGGGTTACGTTCCGGAAGAGTTGCGCGACCGGGCGCTGCCGCTTGCGGAAGTCAGACACGGCTTTGTCAGCGGGCGGTTCGCGGGCGGAGAGTTCGCCCTTACACCTTTCACGGTGCCCGACGGCAAGTGGGAGAACCGCGACTTCGCGATCGAGTTCGTCTTGCATAATGGGGCTTACGACTGGGACCAGATGAATCTCCGAGGTCTGGACATCTTACAAACCCGCGAACTGGCCTGGCTGCCATCAGGCGAGCCGCGACGCTTCTTCATGGCGGGCGGTTCCGACGCGCATGGGGATTTGAACTACCGGCGCGTGGGCTACTTCCTGGGTGCCACGGAGGCCAATGACACCGCGATGGGGAAACCGCGCAATCTGGTCTTCACTGGGCCGCCAGCCGGCGACGTGTTGGCGAACGACCCGAGCTTCGGCGAGATGCGTCCTCATACGCAGGAACAGATTGTGGGGGGCCTTCGTTCCGGCCGGTTTTGTGTCACGGATGGACCCGCCCTCCGCATCGCCATCGACCGGAACAACAATTTCCAGATCGACGACGCGGACATCCAGATGGGCGAGGTCTTTCGCTATGACGGGAAGGAGCCGATCATTCTGCTGGCCGAGTGGATTTCGACCGTGGAATTCGGACCCGTACGCAAAGTCGATCTCTACGTGGGGGTCAATTTGAGCGGCCGCGACCCAACGGCGCTCGATGCACTGCAGCCCCGCGTGTACGCGCCGGCAAATCACGGCCCCCGCTCGCCGTTCTTCAACATCGGGATGCGCGGCTACGTCCGGGACGACGGCTTGCAAGCGGGACCTTCGGAAGCCTCGGCTGCGTACGCCTTCATCTCAGCGACGGTGCTCGACCTTGATCGTTACGAATTCGCCTACGAAACACCCGGCGACCGGTTCTTCGTGCGCGCCTTCGCCGAAGCAGGCAGTGAAGATCCCGCCGCGCAAGCCGTGCCCCGTTACGTCTTCACCAACCCGATTTGGATCATTCGGAAAGAGACGCTTGGTCCCGTGGTGGGAACCTTGTTGCCCGAACCACCGGCGCAAACACCGCAATTGACCTCCACCTTCACCAATCCACGCCGAAACGCCGGGGACGCGTTTGGTTATTCGGTGGCGGGGATGGGTACGGACAAGGTGCTCATTGGCGCACCCTACGCCAACGAGCCAGGCGCTGATAATGCTGGCGCGGCCTTTTCATTCCACGTCAACGGCACTTTGCTGACCACCTTCACCAACCCGGCTCCGGCTACGGCCGACTATTTCGGCTGGTCGGTGGCCGCGGTCGGCAGGGACAAAGTCCTCGTGGGGGCTTACGGAAACACGACCGGCGGCATCGGCGATACCGGTGCGGCCTATTTGTTCGACTTGAATGGAAATCTGTTGACCACGTTCACCAGCCCCACGCCGCAATTCGGCCGGCAATTTGGGTACGCCGTTACCGGCGTGGGCAGCGACAAGGTCTTGATCGGAGAACCGATTGGTGCGGCCTATTTGTTCACCACCGACGGCGCTCTTCTGAAGGCGGTGGTGCCTGATCAGGCATTTGGGAGTGGATTTGGCAGATCCGTGGCTACGGTGGGCGGGGAACACCTTATTATCGGCAGCCCTCAAATGCGAGACCCGGTCTCCGCAGATGTCGTCGGTGGCGCGCAATTGTTTCATACGAACGGAACCGCCCAAGCCCTGTTCCGCAGTCCGACACCCGGCGAAGGCGACGAATTCGGACGCGCGGTCACGGGCGTAGGTGCCGACAAGGTGCTCATTGGCACCCACCGCACGACCGTGGGCGGCCTTTCCTGGGCGGGAGCCGCGTATCTGTACAACACCAACGGAACGCTTCTGACCGACTTCACGAACCCGGCTCCCACCGCAGCGGATTTCTTCGGAATAGCCGTCGCCGCAGCCGGTCGCGACAAGGTATTGATCGGGGCTCATGGGAACGACACCGGCGCGACGGATGCCGGTGCGGCCTACTTGTTCAGCCTCGCGCGCCGGCTGCTGACCACCATCACTAATCCTGTGCCGAACCTACGTGACCAGTTTGGAAATGCTGTGGCGGCGTTCACGGGAGGCAGAACTCTGGCGGATGGCATCGGCGGGGGAATCGAAATCACCACGTCCTATGCTCTGATCGGCGCACCGGGGGATGATACGGTTGGGACCGACGCCGGCGCGGCTTATCTCTACGCCCTCGAACCAGTCCCAGAAACGAGTCGAGCGCCACGCGTGACCGCAACGCGAAACAGTGAAGGCCAGGTGGTCATCCTGTTCTCCGGAGCCTTGCAGCATTCCTCGACGCTGGACAGCGCGTTCGCGGATGTCCCGCAGGCGATGAGTCCTTACTTCGTCCCACGCGGAAGCACGACCGGCTTCTACCGTATACGGTCGAGTGAATGATCCGTTTCCAAGCAGGGTCATACCGGCAAACATGGCACTGCTTCCCTCAAGAGCCGTCACTTTGCGTTCTGGAACGCGGTGAAACGGGTTCCCACTGCTTCAACGGAATGGATTGCGGGTTACGTTCGCTGGCGGTTGCTACGGTAAAGTAAGTTCGTGACCCTACCAGTCCAGCCCCATCGCCCGCAATTGCTCACGCAACAGCCGCAAATCCCAGACGTGCGGAACACCCTCTTCGCTCACGGTGACGAGTTGGTGGCCGTCGGAGCTGAAGCAGGCGGGTTGAGCGGAGCCGACTTCCAACGTGGCCAGTTCACGACCGTCCGCAGTGTCCACCAACTGTACCGACCGGTTCAATTGGGCCAAGGCAATCATTTTTCCGTCCGGAGAGAACACCATCGAAGCGACCGCCCCAGCTTTCTTGCGCGGCAGAACCCGGTCCGGTTTCCATGAGCCGGTTCGCCAGAAGCGATACTCGTCGTCCGTGCCGGTCACGAGCCACTTGCCATCCGGGCTGAACAACACGTTTGCGTGCGGGCCGAGCGGTAGCGCGTGGAACTGTCGCCCACTTTCTGCCTCCCACAGGATGACACGCTCGCCAGCCCAGGTGCCCGTGGCGATCCAACGATCGTCCGGTGACACACTGATGAAGGCCATCCCGGGATGAGGCAGTCGTGCGATCACTTTGTCAGGTTGACGAAGTTCAATGAGCCTGCCGCCGTTCGGGTGGGCGACCGCTATTTTCGAATTTCCGGCGAAGAAACAGAAGCCCTGGCCATGAGCGGGAACGGCAAACTTTTCCGGCGGCCCCGCTTGCCAGGCTTTTTCCGTGGGTGCGTTACGGTCGATCGGCCAGCGTTGCAGGCCCGCGCCACCGCTGATGAACAGGCTCTTTCCATCCGGCGCGAAGGAAACCCAACGGCATTCGTCGAACGGGATGAAGGCCGTCTCCCGCCGTTTGCCGGATTTCCAGATCGAAACGCCGCGCGCTCCGCCGATCGCTAACAGGCGTCCGTCCGAATTGAACTGGGCCATCCCGCCGTACTTTACTCCGGAGTGCCCGAGCAAATCGCGACAGGCAACCCTCCGCGCGACTACCAGAATAATGCGTTTGGCACCCTCTTGCACAAAGCCCAGGAACCGGTCGTCGCGACTGAACTGCAAGCTGTGGCCCGGACTCAGGACGCTGGCCAGTTTTTGTCCGGTCGCCATGTCCCAGAGGTGCGTTTGATTGTCCCAAGAAGTGCTGGCCAGCAGGTCGCCACGATGATTGAACACCACGCCCACGTTTTGGCCTTGGTGTCCTTTCAAGATTGTCACCACATTGCTGGCCGCGACATCCCAAATCCGGATTCGCCCATCGCTGCTGCCCACCGCCAGAAGCTGGCCGTCGGGATGCCAGTCCATTCCCTCGGGTCCTTCGATCTGTTTCAAAGACTGCATCAGTTCACCCGAGCGCGTGTCATGAACTCGAACCACTCCTTCGCCCGCCGAGGCCACGGCCAGCCGGTCTCCCTGTGGGTTGAATCGCAACACCAGGAGACTGGTCCCTGACCGAAACTGTCGAACCACTTCGCCACTCCCAAAATCGTGCAAGGAAATCACACCGTCGCTTCGAGCGACAGCCAACATGGATTGATTCGGGCGGAACTCAATTCTCACCTCTCGATTGGAGACCGCGAGGTCGAACACGACCTTCTCGCGGCCCAAATCCCAAACTCGGACCAGGTTGTTCTGGTTCTGGAATTCCGGATGATGCTTCGCGCCGAGGCGCCGGGCGTCGGGGCTGAACTTCAGTTCCCACGCTCGATAGCCAGGGCCGGGCAGATGACCGACTTTCGCGTCGTCGCTGACACGATGGATCGTGATGTCGCCCTTGGCGTCGCAGGCGGCGTACTGCTCGAAGTCCGGCGTCAGCACGGAAAGATGGGACTGCGTCGAGTCAACGCCTGCCTCCTTGAAGAAGCCCAGATCGGTCAAGGCCAGGCAAGCAATCGTTTCGTTGCGCACTTCGAGAGCCGGACGGATCGCGGCGGCCTTGGCGAGGACGGCCAGGCCCTCAAACCGCCGGCCCGTGTGGCTGCTCAGGCGATTTGCCCGTGCCTGCGCGATGTAAGCCGACCAGAGTTTCTCCTTCGCATCCTGCTCGGCCTGTTCGGCCCGCAGGCGCAGCCGTTCGGATTTCTCGAAGTTCTCTTCAGCGCGGCGGGTGCGTTCGCGCTGGAAGTAATAGAGCGAGATTCCTCCCAGCGTGATCGCCAGGAACGCCGCAATGACTCGAGTGGCCAGCGCCAGGCGTCGCTCCATTTTCCGCAATTGCCGCACCGACCGGCCCCCCTGCAGCAACGCCAGGTCGGCTTGCATTTCGCCGGCCGATGGATACCGCCTGGCCGGATCGTCGGCGCACGCTTTGATGATGATCTCGTTCAGTTCGGACAACCCGGCCCGTTCCGGGCTGTCTTTGAGGTCAGGCGGGAGTTGGGGGAAATCCCGACGGTCCCGGCCCGTGCTGATTTCGTAGAGCACTTTGCCCAGGCCGTAGAGATCGGCCCGCGGGGTGCCCGGTCCTTCAGGGGGAATGAAACCCTCCGTTCCGACGAACGAACGCGCCTCGCTCACATCCGCCACCAACCCGATGTCCGCCAGTTTGGGCACGCCACCGACGAAGATAATATTCGATGGCTTGATGTCGCGATGGACCAGACCGTGCTTGTGCAAATGCGCCAGTGCTCCCGCCAGCGACATGCCGATCTCGATGCATTGCGGCACGGCCAGACGGGCCCGTTGGCGCAGATCGTAGCGCAGCGTGTGCGCGTTGTAGGTAGCTGCATCCGTGAGGAGGCGAGCTGGATTTCCTGGCTGCGGCGCGGCCGAGTCGAGTGCCAAGGAAGAGGGGTCCCGCAAGCTTACGCTCGCGGTTACGATTGGTGAGGCGTCGTCCGCCAGCTCCATCACATAATAGAAGTAATCCTCGGTGCCTCCGACTTGCAGAATATCGACCAGCCCTTCGTGCGAGCGCGAAATCGGCTCAAACTTTTGAATGCCTTTGAACTCGCGCTCGAAGGGCCGGCTGTCTTCAAACGTGTGGCGGTAAACAACCTTTACGGCGCGCAGCGTGCCCAACGTGTTTCGCGCCAGCCACACCTCGCCGTAACTGCCACAGCCGATTCGGCTCACCAACTCATGGTCTGGAATCAGGAGTGGCAGATTGGGGGCAATCGCTTTGCCACCCGGTCTGACACTTGCGTTGGCACCTGAACTGCCGGTTGGACGCCCGTCGGGTCGCTGCGAAGCCGCTGGTTCATCTGGATTCATGCGCCGCCAAACGTTAGCAGAAACGGACGATGGCTTCAGGAAATTGTTTTATTAAACTCCTCGCTGCCGCAGCGGCTTCCACAAAGTGCCGTCGCCGCTCGGCCTCTGGTATCGCGGCCCCTGCCTGCCCTGTCTGCCGTGCCGACACAGGCAGGCGGCAGGCAAGCCTTCGAGCACAACGGCTCCTGCGCCACTATGGAGGATTGGTTTGATCCACGTCGCGTACGTGACGACTATGTCCCCACAGGTTGGAGAGGTCCGCCCGGCACGAAGACCCGCGCGGTGAAGGGGCACGAGTTCGGGCTGGATTTGACGGAGAATGAGCGTAAGACGCTAATTGCGTTTCTGCGAACGCTTTGACCAAGGAGCCACCGGGGGCCTTGGATGGCAGTCGTAACTTCATTCATCGGAGACCTCCCAAAAACCAGGAACAATTCGACGCTCGCCCTTCGAGGAGGAACAGGCTTAGCTTTTTGCCATGTCTAGACTCGCTCACTTCACCACTTGCTTTTTGCTGACCGTCAGCATTCGGATCGCTGCCGCTGCGTCACCAAACCTGACCAACACCTCGTCCTTGAGTTTGCAAATGGCGACGTTCGACGTTGACGCAACGCCACCCATCGGCTCGATGATGGCTTACGATCCGGTGACCAACCGCTGGGATCTTGGATTGCGCGCGCGGGGCATCGTGTTGCTGGGAGCCGGTGAACCAATCGTGCTCTGCGCCGTGGACTGGATCGGCATTGCCAACGAAGGTCACGACGCGTTTCGCGAAGCGCTGGCGCGCGCCGCCGGCACCTCCCCTCAACGAGTGGCCATCCACACCTTGCACCAACACGACGCGCCCGACTGCGATTTTTCTGCCGAGCGCATTCTCAAAGACGCCGGCCTTGATCCTCGGCAATACGACGGACGCTTTCAGCAGCAGGTGATTTCCAATCTGGAGACGGCGATTCGCGAATCCCTGCCGCGGGCACAGCCGCTCACCCATCTTGGTTTGGGCGAGGCGCGCGTCGAGAAGGTCGCCTCGAACCGGCGCATCCTCGGGCCGGACGGCAAGGTCCGCGACACGCGTTGGACGGCCACAACAGACCCAAAGGTTCGCGCCGAACCCGAGGGCGTCATTGACCCGAACGTTTCCCTCGTGAGTTTTTGGAATGGCGAGCGGCCGGTGGCGGTTTTAAGTTATTACGCCACGCATCCGCAGAGTTACTATCGCACCGGAATTCCAAATCCTGACTTTCCCGGGATCGCGCGTTTCTCCCGGCAGTTGGCGGTGCCGGCGGCGTTACACGTTCATTTCAACGGCGCGGGCGGCAACATCGGTGCCGGCAAATACAACGACGGCTCGCCGGAGAACCGGCTCGTGCTCGCCGAACGTCTCGCCGACGGCATGCGCCGCGCGTGGGAGAGCACCAAGCGTCAACCCATTGCTGCGAGTGACGTAAGCTGGAGCGTCGAGGCAGTGGCGTTACCTCCCGCGAAACATCTCTCGATGGAGGAATTTGAAGCACAGCTTCGGGATCGCGATCCACGGACGGCGACTCAAGGTAATGCCAGCAAGCTCGCTTGGCTGCGGCGTTGTCAGGCAGGCCATAAGGTCGAAGTCTCGTGTCTGAGCTTAGGCCGGGCGCGGATTCTGCACCTTCCGGGAGAGAGTTTTGTGGAATACCAACTGGCCGCCAAGGCGGCACGTCCGGATTTGTTTGTCGCGGTGGCGGCGTATGGAGATTACGCACCGTGGTACATCGGGACCGCCACCGCCTACGAACAAGGCGGCTATGAAACAAGTCCTTCCGCATCGAACGTCGCGCCTGAAGTCGAGGGCGTCCTCATGGCGGCGATCCGAAAACTCCTGCAACCGCCACGATGAAGCCGCCCGCGACTTTTTTGATTCTCATTCGAGCCGGCGCGAAGTAAAACTTGCCCATGCTCGCTCGCGCTTCCACTTCGCCGCTGGGCTGAACGCGCGGGGTTGTTAACGACATCATGGAATCCTCGATTGGAAATCGCGCATCGTTACTTCGCCAGCCCGGCCTCAACGTGTGCGCTGCCGTCTTCGTCGTTTGGGCCTGCGCTGCGATGGCTGCCGAGAATTCCTACCCGCTCGCCGTCTTCCCGCCGGAATACAAACGGATGACTGATCCGAAGACCGGAGTTGAATTGTTGTTCCTGACTACCGCTCCGGAGAACGATTCGAATCTTTACTTCCATGAACACTCGTGGCTGGCGGACGAGTCGGTCATCCTTTTCACTTCGTCGCGCACGAACGGCGGACTGATGGGTTATGTAACCGCGACCGGTGAATTGATCCGTTTCAACACGCCGCAAGGGCCGCTCGGTGGCGCCACTGCCGCCGCCAAAGGCAACGCTGTGCTGGCCGTGCGGGGCCGCACCATCGTGGAGGTCAAACTCGCCATCCAAACCTCCGACGCACCGACGGTGCGCCGCTCCCGGGTTACCGCCTCCGAGCGTGTCCTGTGTACGTTGCCGGACGGTGCTCCGTCCACCGCCCTCAATCCGAGTTGCGACGGCAAATATGTGGCGCTCGGCGTCACCGGGTTTGCGGACAAGACGCGTGGGCCGGCCATTTGCAAAATCAACCTCAAGACTGGCAGACTCAGCGAAGTTTGCCCCCTGCCCCAACCGCCGGGTTTCGCGGGGCACGTGCAATGGAGCCGCACGAATCCCAACCTCCTCAGCTTTGCCGGCGGGCGCGGTCCCACCGGAGATGTCGCCGGACCGATCCGCGATCCCAAAGGACCGGAGGATTACGCTGCGCGCGAACAGCGGTTGTGGGTGGTGGATATTCGCCACGGCATTCCGCGCAACGTCTATCTGGCGGAGGAGGGCGAACTGGTCACGCATGAATCGTGGTGGGTCAACAACCAAATCCTTTTCTGCGGCGGCAAAAGTCCCACGCCCGCCGTGCTCTCACACGTGAAGACGCTGAACATTTATTCGGGCGAAGTCGGCATCGTCGGCGCGGGCGCGTGGTTGCCCGAAGCCTCGCCGTCGGACGCCGCGCGGCTGAACTGGTGGCACGCCGCCGGCAGCGCGAACGGGCGCTGGATCGCCGCGGACAACTGGCACGGCGACATCATGCTGTTCGAGGGAAAAACCACGCGCCCGCATTTGCTCACGTCCAGCCATCGCACTTACGGAAGCGGCGAGCACCCGCACGTGGGCTGGGATCGCAAGGGGGAGAAAGTCGTGTTCGCGTCGCACCTGCTGGGCAACCTCAACGTCTGTGTCGCGACGATTCCGAAAGCCTGGCAGGATACTGTATCAGCGAACGATGACGGCTTTCGGCCAATGCACAAAGGAAGTCGTAACTCCGAGTAGCGATGGGTGGCGCGGCTAATATCGAAAATTGCAGCTTCCGCAACCTCTCAGGCGCGAAGGCGACGCATCGCGATCAGTGCCAGTCCGCCTACGCCCAACAGCATCAACGACGAGGGTTCGGGAACTACTGAGAACGTTATGTCATCCACATAGACCAAGCCGTTGCCTAACGGGCTTGTGCTGAAGGATTGAATGGCATAGACCAAGCGGGCCGTGTCCGCCCCGGCCGGAACTGCGGCGGTCAGGCTGAACGGAGAATACGACGTTCCCGGGACCGGTGTCAGATTCGCCGTGCGTGAAATCTCGGTGCCGCTTACTGAATTGCGCCACTCAATTCGGAGCTCCACACCGACGCTAAGCGGAGTGGAAGTGGTCGCATGCCACCCGCCGAAGGTGTATCCGACTCCCGACGCAAGACCGGGCATGTCCTGAAAGGCCCCGGCAAACGTATTGGGGGTGTTTGTAATCGAGAGTGCGAGACTTTGCAGCCCGGTGCGAGGCAGGAGGGTGCTGTTGGCGGCCGAGGCGCCACCGCCGTTAAACCCTTCCCACGATCCAACGAAAGGCGGCCCATCAAAGGTGATGGCACTCTCGAAGCTGGGATTGGCGACCTGTCCGACCACCGAAGCAGCCAATGACAAAAAGGCAGTAGCAGTCAGGAGATGGAATCGGATACTTTTCATGAGCTCACTGTGACAACTATTGCGCAAACCTCAAGCTTTTTCCTCAAGCTTTTTCTATGAGGAATTTGGTGTTTACGCTGCGCGACAAGGATTCACGGACGGCCTTGCGATTTTTGTGTGGCGACCTAAAGTCAGGCGCATGATTCGCGTTTCTTTCGTCACTCCCTCAAAAGCTCAAGGGAGACTATTATTCGTGCTCACGGCTTTGGGCTTGTTGACAGCGAGAATTGGCGTTCCCGCCGAGCGAACCAGCTACGAGCAGTTGCAAAACCAGGCCAAAGTGGCTTACGTCAGTGGCAAACGAGATGAAGCGGTAAGGCTGGTGACTGAGGCAATTGCCCTCGAACCGAAGAATCCGCGCGGCTATTTCGTCCGCGCCCGGTTTCACGAAGAAAGCTGTGAGCCAGCCAGGGCTATCGCCGATTACGATCAGGTCATCAGACTCGACCCGGGCCTTCCCGATGCCTGGCAAAATCGCGGCAGCGAACATTTCAAGCTCGGCCACATCAAGGAATCCATTGCCGACTTTGACAAGTTCATCGAGTTGGTGCCACCGCAAGCGCCGTATCACTGGCAACGCGGCATTTCCTGTTACTACGCCGGGCGCTTTGAAGATGGCCGGAAGCAATTTGAATCACACCAGACGGTAAATTCCAACGACGTGGAAAACGCGGTCTGGCATTTTCTTTGCGTCGCGCGCGCCAGCGGTCTGGAAAAGGCCCGTGCCGCGCTCATCCCGATCAAGGGCGATGCGCGCGTGCCCATGATGGAAGTCCATGCGCTCTTCGCCAAAAAACTCAAACCAGAGGATGTGTTGAAGGCCGCCAGCGCCGGCGACCTGCCAACGCCGCGGCTCAATCGCCAGTTGTTCTATGCGCACCTGTATCTCGGTTTGTATTTCGAAGTCGTCGGCGATGATGAGCAGGCCCGCGAACACATCACCCAGGCCGCGGGACAATACCAAACCGCTGATTACGTGGGCGACGTGGCGCGCGTTCACCTGCAATTGCGCTGGCCCAAGGAAAAATCTTCGGCGAAAGAGAACAAGTCACTTTGATGCAGGCGAGATTCCGATGGCTGGGAGCGCTCGCGTGAATCCCTCGGCGGCGCGTTTCCTTGCCAATTCCACCTGATCAACTCTCAACGGAATCGTAGCCAACCTTGAATACAGGGCCGCTGCCTCCTGCATCTTGTTCGCACGGAACAATGCGTTCGCTTTTTCCATCATAACGGACGCGGATTCAATCCAGTCAAATCTCCGGGCCGCTTCCCGGGCCTGGCTGATTTCTTCATGGTCGAGCCAGGTGCCGGTGGTGCCGGAAGCCATCAGGTTGGTAGTGTCCTGGCGGTGAGGAAGACTGAAGGCGTGTCCCAGCTCGTGCGAGCTCACTCGCGGAAGCGGTTCATCAATGCCGCCCTCGACGCTTCTCAGTGACGCGGTGTCCTTCACGAAAATGGCTTCCGGAAAATAGATGCCGTTCACCGACATTTGTTTCAGGTAGTAAATGTGCAAAAGATTGGTGGCCTTTGATTGAGCCGGGCGCAGCGCCAGCAGCCGGCGACGGCTGGATGTCTCGCCCGATTGAGGGGAGACTTCCTGAACGTTCGCTTCCTCGCGCACGAGCGATTCAAGATAAAAATGCAAACCGGCTTGCGCCCAGACGCCGTTCATTTTTCCTAGAATGCGCGTGATATCCTTTTCCGTCAGCGTCGTTTGAATGGCAGGCGAGTCTTTGGCCGATAACAAATGAACACGCAAGGGTGCCAACAGATAATCGTTGAATGAAAACTGGTTCGTGGACGCCTGCCCGCGCGCAGACTGAACAAGGATCAATCCGCCGCCGGTCAGTGCGGGCAGGTGCCGTAGAAATCTAGGGCAATGCATACGCCTGCCTCACTTCGGCAGCCAGCTTTTCACAGTCCCGCCCTGCTTGATCCATTCCTCGTCAAGCACGGCGTGGTTCACAATCGTGCGCTCGTGCGAGGTGAAGATGAGGTGAATCCTTCCGTCGCCCGTCTGCACGGCCATTGGGTAGGCGTAATCGTACGGCCCTTCGGCGATGTTGCGGCGCCACGGCCAGGTCTTATCGCCATCGGGTGAGAGCGCGACCGTCAGTGGCGTCCGGTCATTCATGCTGTCGTTGAACACGAGCAGCAGGTTTCCGCTGGCGAGCTTGATGAAGTCCACCGCGGCGTTCGGGTTTTTGAATCGCGTGTTGGTCCCTTCACTCCAGGTCCAGCCGCCGTCGTGCGATTCGGCGCGGATCGTCCAGCCGTTGGTCGTGGGTTCGAAATTGCCGCCGCGCCGGATGTAAGCGATGAGAAAGTTCTCGCGCACTTCAACCGGTACTGGCTGGATGTTCCCGGTCGCCGAACGAATGCGGCCGGTTTGCTTCC
>CAZNOE010000018.1:0-22307 GCA_964574525.1 uncultured Bifidobacteriaceae bacterium | reverse complement strand
CCGCCGGAGAAACCTTCGTTAACCGAGCGCTTGAGCAAGTCGTCTTTCAACTCAAGCAGTTTCATCTTTTCCTTCACCAGTGTTAAGAACTCCATTGCGTCGAGTTCCGGCTCGCCCTTGTGCTTGCGGATTTCGTTGAACGCGGACTTGAGGAAGTACGTGCTGTTCACGCCGGGGATTTCGACCGGATACTGAAACGCGAGAAACAATCCTTCACGCGCGCGTTCCTCGGGGTCGAGATCGAGCAGGTCTTTGCCGTTGTAAATCACTTCGCCCGCCACGTTGTAACCCTCGCGACCAGCCAGCACGGCCGCGAGCGTGCTCTTGCCGCTGCCGTTCGGGCCCATGACGGCATGGACTTCACCGGCATTGATGGTCAGGCTGACGCCCTTGAGAATTTGTTTGCCCTCAACGCCCGCGCTGAGATTTTTGATTTCGAGGATGGGTTGGCTGCTCATTATGGTCCGTTCACGTTATTCGACTAATCCCAGGTGATCGCGTTCCATTCCGATGCGATGGGCATGGACCGCCTTGGGCCGATAAATCATTTGACGAAAATCCTATAACCACGACAAACGATATGCAAGCGCTTGACGGTTGGCATCGGCTCTCATTCGTTGGATCTGCAACGCCGGTTTGCGACCGAAAAGGGCATCTTCGCCCATTCGCCCGTCACGGCGACCGGAACCGAGCGCGGTAAAAACGCCGTTGCAGATTCGTTTGCGGGTCCGTGTACTCGAAGACGGTCGTCGTCGTACGGAAGTTGGTCAACTCAAGCCAGTCGGCCGGGTTGGACAAATTCGTCGCAGCCTCAATGGCGTAATGTCCCGGGCTGCCCGTGAACTGCAGGTATATCTGGCCGTCCGGAAGGACGGAAATCGCATCAATGTGCGGCGGTTCGGGTTGTATGATGGTCAACACCGCGTCATCGCTGATCGCGGTGCCCGCGACGTTCGAAACCACCACGGAGTAGTTGCCGTCGTTCGTCATTTGAATGCTGTTCTGCGTATAGTTGCTGGCTGTGGCGCCGGAAATATCCGTTGCGTTGAATCGCCACTGATAATAAAGCGGCGGCGTGCCGGTGGCCGTGACGGTGAACGTGACATTTGATCCGACATTCACGTTGGTGCTTTGCGGTTGCGCGGTGATGACCGGATAGAGGTTCACGGTCAGGACTGCGATGGTGCTGTTGCTGAAACCAATTCCGTTGGTGATGCCGACGGAATAATTGCCCGCGTCGGCGGGCTGCACGTTGTTCTTCACGTAACTACTCGAAGTTGCGCCGGGGAGATTCGTCCCGGCGTGCTTCCATTGATACGTGAGCGGCGCGGTGCCGGACGCGCTGACGGTAAACGTCGCCGTGTTGCCTTGATTGACCGTCTGGCTGGCTGGCTGCGTCGCAATCGAAGGCGCGGAAGGCGGCGGCGGGACGTAAACGAATTTCACTGCATCAGCGATCACTATGTCTCCGCCTATGCCGATCGTAACATCATTGCCGGCCTCGACATAATCGGTGGTTCCAGCCTGGAAAAACTTGCTGCTGCCAATCAATTGGAAGGAATTGCCATTGGCTTCCTCGCTGACGCGGGTCGTCGTAATAACGCCACCATTGTTCGATCGGAAGGGTGCATTGGTCGCGCGATTTCCGCCCGTGGCGGAGGCGGACCACGAAGCATAGACATTGTAATTGCCCGCCGTAAGTATGTTTGGAATGAACCTGGCCGTGCTCGTCGGCGTTCCCAAATTGTATGCAGGATTCGCATAGCGGAACGTTCCGAGATACGCGGACCCAGTCGTATTGCCAACCCAGGAGCCGCTGAATGAAATCGTGTTGCCGCCCGAATTGTTTGCGGGGTCCTGGTCAATAATGATGTCGGACACCGCCACAGTCGTGGTCGTGAAAACGTAGTCCGCGGAGAAACCCGTCAAGTTGTTCGTGCCTTTGGATTTTACGCGATAGTGATAAGTCGTGTTCGGACTCAGCCCGCTGAGGTTCACCGTGTGATACCAGATCAATGTGGAATTCGTCGTGGCGCTGCCGTAACCGGTTGTAAGTCCAAATTCGACCGCGCCGTCCGAGAGTTGGTCCGTCGGCCACGAAATGCCCGCCGTCGTTGCACTCGCTGAAACCGCGGGCGGGAACTCGATTGCCGGTGCGTTCGTGTAAGAATTCGCGAGGAAGTTCGTGCGAATGGCCGGCCAGATGCCCGCCGGATGCAACTCCGCCCGCCAATAATCCACCGCCTTGAACCCGCCCGGCGACACCGGATTGGCGACGGTTCGCAAGGCGTTTTCAAACTCCGTTATTTGCGCCGCGGTGATCGTGCCACTCGCCGAACTCCAGCCCTGTCCGGTCATGACGAACGGCTTGATGGCGTTGGTCCAGATTCCCGTCAGCCCGCTTTTCCAGGTGTTCCATTCGTTGTTCACCCGCGTCACGCAAGCCGTCGGCGTGTCGCCCAGTTCGATCCAATAAGCCTGCGGCATGATGACGTCGCAGTAGTATGCGAATTCCTTGTACGGGAAGGTGGAATGAACCGCCCGGTACGGCCATGTGGACAGTCCCGTGAACTTGTTGGGCCAATTGGAACGGACGTTGGAACACAGTTGTATTGCGAGCGCCGGCCCGTTGTTTCCCACTTGTGAACTCGCCGTGGTGCTTTCCCATTCGCTTTCAGCATCGTAAATCAAACCGTCGGCGCCTTGTTGGAAAACATAATTCACCGCCGCAATCTCGCCCGGGACATTCGCCCCCGTCGTGTAGATGTAGCCAAACACTTTCAATCCCGCAGCATGACCGGCATTCACGACCGTCGGAGTGAATTGCGGGTTAACCGAGTCCGCTTGGGCCGCCTTGATAATGACATATTGCAGTCCTTGATTCTTCAGGTAAATCATCAGGCTCGAAAGATTGGTGACCGCTGGGACATTTCCGCCCAGCCCGCTCGTAGCGTTCGACAAAATGTAAATCCAGCTCCCCCTTCCCACATTCTTCGTGTCAATCCCGCCATCACGAATCACAGCATTTGCCCGATAGGAAAAAGTCAGCAGCACAACGGCACAACAGGCCGGGAAAAACGAACGGCTCAAGGACATACGTCGCGCTAAGATACCCTCGTGAAACGGAGGGTCAACTGCACGCCCAACCGCCGACATCACATCTTCATGCGTGCTTGAGGCCTGCAGACTCGCTATCTTGGAACGATGCGGATCGGTTCGCTCACATTGCCGTCCAATCTATTTCTCTCGCCGCTGGCGGGTTACACCAACCTGCCGTTCCGCCTCGTCGTGCGCGAAATCGGCGGCGTTGGCCTGTGCACGACCGACCTCGTCAACGCCCGCTCCCTGCTCGAAAAACGCGACAAGGCCCTCAAGCTCATCGAAACCCGCCCCGCCGACCGCCCGCTCGCCGTGCAACTCTTCGGCAGCGTCCCGGAGGAAATGCGCGACGCCGCCGCGTATCTCGAATCCATCAGCATTGCCTCTGTGGACATCAACATGGGCTGCCCCGTGAAGAAGGTCTGCAAAGTCGGCGGCGGCTCGGCCATGATGACCGAGCTCGACAAGACCGCCGCGCTCGTTCGAGGCATGGTCAATGCCGTGAAGATTCCCGTCACCGCCAAGATGCGCCTCGGTTGGGACGACCAGAACCTCACCGCGCCGGACCTCGCCCGCGTGCTCGAAGACGTCGGCGTGGCGGCGATCTTCGTTCACGGTCGCACGCGCGAGCAAGGCTTCGGCGGCACGGTGAATCTCGCCGGCATCCGCGCCGTTGTGGAGGCGGTAAAAACCATTCCCGTCATCGGCAACGGCGACATCATTACGCCGCAGGCTGCGAAGAAAATGTTCGACGAAACCGGCTGTGCCGGCGTGAGCATCGGTCGCGGCGCGTTTTACAATCCGTGGATTTTCCAGCACACGTTGCAGTATCTGAAAGCCGACCATGAACCCACCCCCAACCCCTCCAAGGAGGGGAGCAGCACAGGCGGCGCGCGAACGCAGTTCCCCTCCTGGGAGGGGTCAGGGGTGGGTGAGGTGGGCGATCTCCAGCCCGAACCCCTCTTCGCCGAGCGGGTGCGTGTCATGTGCCGTCATCTGGATTTGATGATCGAAATCTTCGGCGAAGAACTCGGCTGCCGCATGTTCCGCAAAGTCGCCCCGATGTATTCGCGCCGGTTCGGCCCGGTCAGCGAATTCAACAAGCGTGCCGTGCTCGTCTCCAGCCGCGCGGAGTTTTACGAAGTCCTCGACCAATACCGACGCTGGCGCGCGCAATTCCTCGACGACCAAGGCGAATTGCAACCGCGCTTCCAGCCGGCGCCGCTGGTCGCTTCCTTCATGCAAGAGGCGGCCGCCGCGCCGCGCGAACACATTCCCGTGCCCAAGGGGCCGGTGGAAGTGTGGTAGGTGCCCGACAGCCGCTTGCGGGCGAAATACCTGTCACCAGTGAACTCCATGAAATCGAATCGGCAACGAACCGCGCAGCCTACGAGGAATGTCATGCCGAAAACCGTGGCTGGGTATTCAGGAACGCCCCTTTGGAAAAAACTCGGGTATAAAGACGGTGACACGGCATACGTGGAAGGATCTCCGGCAGCCTACCTGGCCATGCTGGAGCTTCCGTCTGAGATTTCTGTTCGATGGGTCAAGCGCCCAAACGCCGGGATCAAGTTTGTCCACCTGTTTGGTTCGTCGAAAACAAAACTGGCAGAGCAGCTCCAAGCATTACGAAAAACCATCCATCCTGGCGCAGTGATTTGGGTGTCGTGGCCGAAGAAGACGTCTGGCGTTCGGACAGATATCACGGAAGATACAGTTCGTGAGATTGCCCTACCCTTGGGGCTGGTTGATATCAAAGTATGCGCAGTAGATGCGGTTTGGTCTGGATTGAAGCTGATGATTCGAAAGGAACTGCGGTGAGGGACTAATACCAACTGCCGTTGAAGATCGGTGGAATCAAGTGCGAACCCCTCACCCGTCCTGCGGACCCTCTCCCCATCGGATGGGGAGAGGGACGGGGTGGGGGTGTTTGCGTCATTCTACCGTTGTCATGGATAATTGATATAGCACCAGACACGCATCGGCCCAACTCATTGGCCGCTCGCAGGACGGACTCGAACAGTTTTGCCCCATGGCCCCAAACAACATTACGATCGCTCCCACCGACTTGACCTCTCCGGTCAGCCGCGCGCTCATCGCTGCGCTCAACGAGGAGCTCTCCGGCGTCTATTCCGAGCCTGGCGCGACTCACTTCCACCTGGATCCCAACGAGGTCGGCGACGGTCGGGGAGCCTTTCTCGTCATCTACCAGGATGGGACTCCGGTCGGCTGCGGTGCTCTCCGTCTCCTCGAGCCTGGCACCGCTGAGCTCAAGCGCATGTATGTGGCTCCGGCCGCGCGCGGAGCGGGCCTGGGTCGGCGTCTTCTGCTCGCCCTCGAGACCGAGGCCCGAGCCCTTCGCGTCCGGAGGTTGGTCCTTGAGACCGGCGTCCGCCAGGCGGCGGCGCTTGCCCTATACCGCTCAAACGGGTTCCAACCCATCCCGCTGTATGGGGAATACTGCCTCTCCCCCGAGACCAGTGTTTGCCTCGGAAAAACACTGGATTCCGCCACGCCGTAGCCAAGCGACGCGAACGTGCGGTCATTCGCAAATCCATCTGTGGAAATCAACGGCGACCGTTTTCCCTGCGGGGGCGGATTAAGGGGCAAGTCCGGCGATCTCCTCAGCGCGCAGTTTGATGAACAACTCGTAAACGACCGCGCGCTTCTCGGCGAAGACACAATCAATCACCCGTTCGCCGCCGCGGAAGTCTTCCCGGAAAATGACGCGATGCCCGGCGACGCGCAAACGCGTGTAGCCCGCAAGCTTTCCCTCCAAACGCTTCAGGTCGCCTTTGTCCTGGGCGAGAGTTTTGATGGCGAGGTTTAACGTCCGGCGCGGCTCAGGCGCCAACGATTTGACGAATTGAGCAACTTGGGGCGTGACTTGGACCCTAGTCCTCATCCAGAGCGGACACGGGCAGCATCTTCACTTTGCCGGCTTCGTAATCGCGGATCGCCTGCATGGCCTTGGGATTGGCCATGATCTCCAGCGTCTCAACAATGGCCTCCATCCGGTCCCGCGAAACGAGAAAGGCCACGTTGCGCCCGTTCCGGCACACGGTGACGGCGCCCTGTTTCTCCGCGAGACGCACGAGGGGGGAAGCGTTCCGCGTCAGCTCGGCGATGGTACACGTATCTTTCACAGACAACATTCTGGCGGATCACTCGGGGAAGTCAACTTTGCGCCGTCAGATTGTCGCGCCGTCAGATACGCCTGTAGAAAGTGGAGCAAGAGAAGGTTTGTCTGCACACTCGCCCACCAATAACCGTGCTCGACGCCGGGTTAGGTTCGGAATAGGATCAACTCATGAGAAGGATAGGCGGAAGAAGCCACGCCTTCCATTCTTAATGTAGACAGTTGCGCGATGGCATGGACTACTTGCTCTCAAGCGGAAAGAAGTTCTGCGCTGTTAAGATTCTCACGCGAACTGGCAGGGTGCGCGTCGGGCAGGGTCGGCATGGGTCGTTCCCCAAGAGCATCGGTTTCAGATCCCCCAAACGCCCCATTCCCCCCAACCAGTATCAAGTGAGGTTGAGGGGAGTTGGGGTTGCTGACATCAAGATCAAGGAAGTATATGCTGTAGATGCCCGCGACCGGTTTTTTCACGTTGAGGCAGACTTCGTTCCCGCGCATGGACGATTCGGCCCGAATGCTCACAAAGATTGACAGACATCTCGCCTCACGCAGCGAGCGCACACGCTGGCGAGGCGCAGTTATGCTCAGCGAGTTCGCCGAGTCCGACCCTGAGCGCGCTTGGCCGTTGGTCGTCAAGCACGGCTCACGTCGCCACGCCGATACGCGGATGGCGATTGCGACTTGTGTGCTGGAGCATGTTTTGGAGCATCATTTTGATGATTTCTTTCCACGAGTCGCCGCCACCGCACGCAGCAGCCGTTGGTTTCGTGACACATTTCGCTCGTGCTGGCGGATGGGTCAGGCAGACTTGCCTCGTAACGCAAGACGTTGGCAAAGATTGTTGAGAGATACAGAATGAACGAGAGTCGGCTAACAAGGGCGCTCCAAGCCACCCGACGCGCCATCAATGACGAACGCTATTTGCCTCTTTGGTTGCACCGAGTCTCCAACGGCTTGTTCCCGGCTGCGTGGCTCGCCGGGTTTGGCTCTTCTTGGCTTGGCGAGCCAGCAGGCTCATGGCGACACATCGTTTCATTGTGCTTACTCTGGTCGAGCATTCCCACCGGCATCATCTTCGCGGCGATCACACGTCGGTTCTCCATAGTCGAGGGACTTGCCGGAGATGTCGGTTACGCGGAGGATGAGACAGATGACCAGAAACCGTTGGCCTAAAAGTGCGTTAGGCAATACTGCAATGTATCATCACTCAAACGATCGCACTGTTCCGAAGCGTGCTCCCTCGCACCACAAGAACACCGACGGTCCATTCTACGTTTCAG
This sequence comes from uncultured Bifidobacteriaceae bacterium, assembly GCA_964574525.1. GTDB lineage: Bacteria > Verrucomicrobiota > Verrucomicrobiia > Limisphaerales > JADLHS01 > WYBW01. The sequence goes on along the minus strand of CAZNOE010000018.1, from coordinate 14,789 downwards.
ATCAGTGCATTACATGCGGTTTGCCGGAGGATACCGCTCCAGAGAATTTTGCTTTAGATTGTCCCACTGGCTGCACCAATTGCTACGACTCCTGCTACGTCAAGAAGCAACCAGAGGGCGATACCGAATTGAGCAATATGATTGAGGCGATGCTTGGTTCCGAGGTGGAGAATATCCGGTATTGCGGCACAGACCCTCATGTCCTGTGTCGGCTTAAAGACGCCGGTGCCGCCAAACTGTGTGATGCACTTCCAGATGAACTCCACCAACGCGTCTAACGCGACGGTTGCAGCCGCCGGGCATTTCCGGCGGCGGTCGCTGGTCGTTAGACGTTTCTCGACCTTGCCGTGAAAGCCGCACGCCAACCGAAGTTTCTCAGTGGTAATTTTGCCCCCCGAAACGGCGGAAAGGCTTTCCACGTTTCCGCCAGGAGAATAATCTGTTCGGACGAAATGTTTCGTTGACGCATCCGCGTCAGAAGATGAACGAGCAGGGTTTGGGGCAGCTTGTGGCGGCGGATTTTAGGCATGAGGTTCGCCGCCGTAGAATCCGCGCACGATTTCCTCTTGCAGCCGATCGGCTTCCGCGGGGTCTTTGGCTTCGACCATTTGTTTGGCGAGCCGGCCCAGTTCCTCGGGACTGAGTTGGCGGTTTTCCCCGACAAGACGGGCGAACTCAATGACGCGGCTTTGTTCGTCGCGCGGCAGCCGTTTTATTTCTTCAATGATTTCAACCGCTGTCATGCCATCAGATTACTTGCGCGGGCATTGAGGTGCAAGCGACGAGACCGGACTTCCCGACAAACCGCTGCTTCGCTTAGCTCCCGAACTCCAAGGCGGGCAAATCCATCATGCCGTAGCGAACGCGCAGGAGCACAACGGCTTTTTCGCGGACTTGATAGAAGATGAGCCAGCGGCGAAAATGCTCCACACGCCACGAGCGGATGCCTTCGGGTTGGAGATCGGGCCGGAGACGGCCAAGGCTGGGATGGTGCAACAGCGCCTGCGTGGTGCGCTCTACGCAATTCCGCCAGCGCACGGCCGTTTCCTCGCCGGCCTTGGTGGCGAGATATTCGATTTCCTCGCCACATCGAGATAGAAGCGCGGGCGAGTGACCAGTCGCATTACGCGGCCTTGGCTTTGGCTCGCAGCAATCCACGTTGGACGGCGGCATCAAACTTTTGCCGGCTGAAAGGTTCTTCCGGACCGCTGGCCAATGCCTCGTCAACCCATTGCTGATCGCGCTTGGTGGCACGATCCGCATCGAGGCTGCGTTGCAACCGCGCCAGAACTTCTTGCGCCAGCGAACGGTAGTTGGCGTCCGCCTCGCCTTTAAGCGTCGCGTGCAAGTCGTCCGGGATGTCCTTGAGCGTGATGTTTGCCATACCGTGGAAGCATAATGCAACCAGGGTGGCTTTCAAGTGGGCATCCATTCGCCGCGGACGGGAAAAATCTGCGACGGATTTGCCGTGCCGAAGAGGGTTGAGTTGGCCGCGCCCACTTACCCCCTCGGTCTCACATTCCACAGAAACGCCAGTAGAATGATGCCCAGCATCGTGCAGCCGACCACGGACCAGAGCGCCGCTTCCCAGCCGTGGTGTTGCGCAATCCAGCCGATGCCCTTGCCCTGGATGACGCGCCCGACGTAGCCGAAGAAGCCCACAAAGCCCGCCGCCGTGCCCACCGCTTTCTTCGAGGTGAGGTCCAGCGACATGACGCCCGAGAACATCACCGGCACATAGACGAGGAAACCGATCACCGCGAACAGGACCATGTCCAGCCACAGCATTCCCGCCGGTGCGATGATGATGCCGATAAAGGCCAGCGTCAGCGGAATCATCGCCATCACGCTCACGCGCGCGCGGCGTCCGCCGAGTTTGTCCGAGACCCAGCCCATCGTCAGCATGCCCGCCGCGCCGGCGAATTCGATCACGGTGGTGCTGAAGCCGCCTTCGCCGAGGGACGCGCCTTTGACTTCCTTGAGATACGTCGGTCCCCAATCCACCATCGCGTAGCGCGCGATGTAAACAAAGACGTTCGCGAAGGCGAGCACCCAGAGCATTTTGTTGGGCAGGATGTACTTCAGGAACATCTCCTTGAAGCTGAGTTCGCGTTCGTGGGTTTCCTTTTCGTCCGGCGGCCAGTCGTTCTTGTATTCCTCCACTGCTGGCAAGCCGACGGATTGCGGCGTATCCCGCATCCGCCAGAAGAGATAAATCGCGCCGAGCGTGGCGATGACTCCGGGCACGTAAAAGGCGGATTGCCAGCCCCAATGCTCGGCGCATTTCGCAGCGAGATAGCCGGCAATGCCGCCGCCGATGTTGTGCGAGATGTTCCAGACGCCGAAGATCGTCCCGCGTTCCTTCGCACTGTACCAATGCGACAGGCCACGCGTGCATGGGCCGTAGCCCATGCCTTGCACGAAGCCGTTGATCGTCCAGAGGATGACATGCCCCCAATAGTTCGTCGTGGCGCCGAAGAGGAAGTTCAGGGCCGCCGTCAGCAGCATCCCCACAGCAACGTATTTCCGCGCGTCGCTGCGGTCGGCGAAATAGCCCATGACTAATTTGCCGATGCCATAGGCGATGGCGGTGCCGGCGAGGATGTCGCCGATCATGGATTTGTCGTAATGCAGCGCCGCGCCGATTTCCTTGGACACCGGCGCGAAGTTGTTGCGCACGATGTAGAACGTGGCGTAGGCGACGAACGCGGCCTCAAAAATCTGCCAGCGAAAACGCGGGTAGAGGCGGGCCACTTCCGCCGGCGGCAGGCGGGGGATGTGCGGCCCGGGCTTAAACCATTGAAGCAGCCGGCTGATCATTCCGTCGTTGAGCTGTGGGGTCAGTGTTCAGTGTTCAGTATTCAGTGTTCAGTAAGTTGCCGTTGGATGCGCCAGCCGTCGGTCACTGAATACCGAATACTGAATACTGAATACTCGATCCATCTCTGCGCTTCGCTGTGTCTCGGACCAACCGAGTAACTCGCCCATCCAGTCCGCCACGCGCTCGGCTTTCTGCGCCGCGTCGCGGTGGTAGTAATGCCAGCTTGTGCGACGCACCATCACGTCGTCCAGATGGATCGCCCACTCGTCTGCGACGTAGTGCTCCACGGTGCGACGGCTGAATTCCGGCGGCAGGATTCCACTCACGCCGGAAACTTCGTTTTGCGGCAACAGGGGTTCATCGGCGGTGCGGCACACTGCGGCTTCACGCTTCAACGCTTTTAACGCTTCAACGATTTGATCAACGGTCTGCTCCGCCATCAGCCGATACGTGGTGAGTTTGCCACCCGCCACATCCCACCAGCCCGGCTCGGGATTGCGAATCTCGTGCGAGCGCGAAATGTCCGATGGCGTGCCATCCGGGTTGGCGATGAGCGGACGCAACCCGGCCCATGTGCTGATCACATCGCGCCCGGCAAGTTTTGCGTTCGGGAAAAACTGATTGGTCACGCCGAGCACGTATTGAATGTCCGCCGCGTCCGCCGCGACGTGATCCAGCGAGCCGGAGTAATCGGTGTCAGTCGTGCCGAGGATGGTGCGCTCGCCCCAGGGAATGGCGAAGAGAATGCGTTTGCCTTCGGTCATTACGACGGTGTCAGGCACGGGGACGCGAGCGCGCTCGACGACGAGATGAATGCCCTTCGTGATGCGGAGCTTGACGTGGCTGTGCGGCAAGCCGTCGGCCCAAGGCCCGGTGGCGTTGATGACGGTGTGCGCGCGAACTTTGTAATGGTTTTGCGCCAGCCGATCCTCGACTTCGCATTCCCACAGGTTTGTGTGCGAATCCTTCAGCGGTGAATCCGAACCCACCCCTAACCCCTCCCAGGAGGGGAACTGCGCTCGCGCGTCCACTGTTCCGTTCCCCTCCTCGGAGGGGTCAGGGGTGGGTTGATTCAGCCGTCGGAGTTCTATCTTTCCACCGACACGCGTCGCATCCTTGAAACGACAATAGTTCACAACGGTTGCCCCGCTCCGGGCCGCCGAGCGCAGTGTGTCCAACACCAGCCGCGCGTCATTGGTAAAGCCGTCGTAATAGCGCACCGCGCCGTTAAGGTTCGATCCGCTCAGTGCGGGAACTTTTTGCAGCACTTCGCTTTTGCTGAGCCAGGTGGACTTGCCCAGGTTTCGCCCGCCGCAGAGCAAGTCGTAAATCTTGACGCCGATCTTCAACTGCCAGAGCACCCAGTTCTTATTGCCACGATAGGTCGGGAAAATGAAAGGCAACGGCTCGGCCAAGTGAGGCGCGATGTGATGGACGATCTTCTTCTCGACGCTCGCCTCGCGGACCAAACCGATGCGTCCTTGCGCGAGATAACGCATTCCGCCATGCAGCAGCCGGCTCGACCGGCTGCTCGTGCCGAAGGCGAAGTCGTGTTGCTCGATCAAGCCCACCTTCAATCCCCTCATCGCAGCGTCCCGTGCAATGCCCGCGCCCACGATTCCACCGCCGATGATCAGCACGCCCAGCGGTCTTTTCGTCAGTGCCTTGAGCGCATTCTCCCTTTGCATTGCGATGTTCATTGTGCTCCTTGCCTGCGGTGATGAAAGCACCACGCAGCTGACCCCTCACCCTGACCCTCTCCCCTTCGGAAGGGGAGAGGGAACACTCCGCCCGCCTTTGGTAGCGTTCGGCGCCACTGAAAACGTCGAAGCGACTTCACGGGTTTCCCCCATTTCGTGCGGCCCGCAGTTTTTCTCCCAGTTCCGCGATGTTCGCGACCACCAGGTCCGGCGCTGGCGTGTGCCGCGCCGCCTGGGCCGCCGTCGTTTCACCAGTAAGCACCAGCACGCCCAGCGCGCCTGCGCGATGCGCCATATCAATGTCCGTGTACAAACGGTCCCCCACCATCGCGAGATTCTCCGGCGCCAGCGAATGATGGTGCAGAATTCCGCGGATCATGGCGGGGTCGGGTTTGCCGAGAGTGGCCGTGGGTGCGCGTCCGGTCGCGGCCTCCAGCGCGGCGCAAATCGAACCGCAGTCCACGAGCACGGTCGGCTGGTCGGTGGGACAGACGCGGTCGGGGTTGGTCGCAAAATACGGCTTGCCCTGGCTGATCCACCACGCCGCGCGGCAGAGACGCGCATACGTGAGCGTCATATCGAAACCGACGATCACCGCGTCAGGCGCGTCGTGAGGACTGTCCGGCGTGAGGACGAAGCCCGCGGCCTTGAACTGCTCGCACATGCTGGGGGTGCCCACGACAAACAGCCGTCGCACCGCCGGCCATTTTTCCTGGAGGAACTCAATGGTCGCTTGCGCGGACGTGTAAAGCTGGCCCGGCGTGGCGGGAATTCCCATCTCCCGCAAGTGGGCGACGTAGTCGGTGACGCTCTTGGAGGGATTATTGGTGAGGAACGTGTAGCCGATGCCGAGTTCCCCCAGCAAATCGAGGAACGGATCGGTGGTGGCAAACAGAGTCTTGCCCTTATAGATCGTGCCGTCCATGTCCAGCGCCACGTGGCGAATCTTGTTGAGTCGTCGGTTCATGTTGTGTCCCCCACCATTCGCTCCCCAAGTTGTTTATCGGGTTTCTTGGCGCACGCCACAAACCTTAGCCCGGAAATTTCATGGCGTGTGTTGTAGCCGCGACGGCTGCGACACCCTGCCGATTTAGAAATCGGCGATACAGCAGGTTTGGAAACCTGCGCTACGCGGGTTTCGGCGCTTCGCATCAACTGACTATGAGATGGCGGCGCATTTTCCGTCGGGCGGGACGCACCGGCTCTACGGCAGGCGAGACGCCCGCCGCTACCTGGCAACCGCCTGCCGTTCGACTTTTCAAACATGTTCTCACGGATAACTTACCCGGTAGAACGCCGCGCCCGGCAGCGGAGCATTGTCGGTAAACGTCGCTGTGCCGTCCGGTTGCACGGTCGCGGTGCCGATGCTGGTATAGGTCCCGGCGACGTTCGCGGCGCGCAATACGGTGTAAGTGTTGCCCACGACGCCGGTGAAGCGCACTTGAACACTGGTCGGCGACCAGATGGGCGCCAGCAGCACAATCGCCGGCGCGCTTGGCGTGTAAAAGACCCGGAGTTGCGGGCGATCGCGCTCGGTCGCCGCTTCCGCAGTCGCGAAACCCCAGCCATCGCCGCCATTCGGCCACGGGAGAACCACCCAGCCGTAATTTGGACGAGTGCCAGTCACCCAGGCTCGAACGTCGGGCGTCAACTCGAACGACAGGAATCCGGCCTGAACATTTGGGTTGAGCGTTGCGTTTCCGGCAACCGTTGTGGGAGTCGAGACGGCTTCTAGGTTGTCCGCCGTAATTCCGTTGACGAGCGAGTTCCACGTGTTGGTGTCCTGCCAGGGCTGAAGCATGGCGTTGAACGTGCCGCCATCGCCCATTGCGTTGCCGATCGTGCTGCCCAGATCGAGCATCGCAGCATGAATCGTCGCGCCAGCGGGAATCTGGTTGGTGTCGCTACCGATGATGTTGTCGAAGCGCAGGAGAACCTGCTCATCGTTCTCCGGCGTGCTTCCCGTCACCGCCCAGTCAACGAAGACCCCCGTGATGGTCGAGGATTCTGTGTCGGGCGCGTTCGCACGGATGCGCGTGTCAAATGCGTTCGTATAGTCGTTTACGCCCTGGCGGAAACTCACCGAGGCTGTGCCGGCGGGCAACCACAGGATGCGCAAGCGCGGGCGATCGGAAATAGTGGCCGCCTCGCCGGGGCTGATCGTAGTCCCGTCGGTGCGTCCTACCCAACCCGGCATCACCCATCCGTAATTGGCCGCGCCGCTCCGCCAAACTTCAACGTCGGGAGTCACGCTGAACAGGATTGTGCCCGTGCTTGTGTTTGCGTCGCCATTCGCCAAACCAAATGCCGAGTCGTAGGTGCTGCGCGACTCGATGTCATCCTGATCCACCCCATTACCCATGCTGGTCCAGGTTTCGTTGGTGGCGTCCCAGGGAATCAACATTCGATACAGCGGGCTCGCATCACCCATGGAATTTGGATCCTCGGGAGGAACGCGCAGGATCAAGTCAGCCGTCACAATCACCGCATTTGTGGGGATCAGCCCCGGGCCATTGCCGAAGATGTTTTCGAACCGCATGAGCAAATGAAAAGCGTTCTGAACCCCCGCATCGGGCCAGTCGATGAACAAACCGCCGCCGCTGCCGGTCGGGTACGGCGTGTTCGGGTCGGCTTGTCGTAAATGGCAATCGGCCTCGCCAGAATAGAGTCCATACCCATGATCGGCGCCTTCCTGGAAATCCGCGAAGCGGAGCAGGCCGACGCGGATGCCGGTGGTTGCGCTGCTCGTTCCCCCATCCGCGTGCGCGAGCGCGACTGACACCGCACGACGGTTTTGTGTTGGGCTGCCATTCAAAGTGCGGAAGGTGACGTTGCGCAGCAACGCCTCCGCGCCAGCCGGCGTTGCGGCGGTGTTGAGCGTTGCCACCAATGGCGTGGTGCCGACTCCACCGGCAAAAGTTCCGATGGCTATGCCGCCGTAACTGATGGTGTTGCCGGAAACACCAATTTGCCCGGTGCCGATGCCGGTGTTGCGGATTTCCAGCCGGTCATCAGCCGTGCCATTGGCCGTGAGCGTCACCGTCAGTGTGCCGGCACCATAGTTCGCTGTGTTCGGATCAACAATCGTTGCCCGACCGTCAATGCCAATGCCTGGCAACCCCGTGCCGTAAATCAGGTCGCCCGAAGGCAGTGTCAGAACGGGCTCGTTGTCCAGCGTGGTCATCAAGACCGGAATCGGCGACAGCGCGGCGTAAAGCAGGTCGCTGGATGCCGACGAGTTGGTGATGGCCCAAGAGGTGTCGCCGTCCGGCACGAAGTCGTCCACGCCGTTGACCGTGACGGGTTGCGCATTGCTCCAGTTGGCCAAGGTGAAGGTTAGGCTTGCGGGTGCGACTGTGCCGCCTTGCGACGTGTTGCTTGAGGCGATGTTGACCGTCACGTTGGCTGTTGGCTCAGAGTTGAGCACGACGGTGTAGCCGTTGGTGCGGCCCTCGACAACAGTCAGTCCGTTGGGCCCGGCTGCGCTTACGGTAAAGCCAGCGGTATCGTTGTCCGTGTTCGAGACCGACACGTCGGCAGCATTCCGGCCATTGTACGACGGGTCCGTGCTTGTGGCGGGAGCCGTGACGATCGTGTAGCCAACGTTGCCATCATCCACACGGTCGTCCACGCCGGTGACGGTCACGGTTTGCTCCTGATCCCAATTGCCGCTCGTGAAAGTGAGGGACGCCAGGGAAACCGAGCCTTCAGTAGTATCGCTGGACGAAAGACCGATCGTCACGTTGGCCCCGGGCTGGGTATTGAGACGGATGGTGAAGGTCGCCTGCCCACCCGCTTCGGTTGTAACCAAACCGCTCGTCGGCGCCACCGTGATGCCGCCTTCATTGTCGGCATTGACAACCGAGACGTCGCCAGGTTTGAGCCCATTGTAGTTTGGATCAGTGCTGACCGCAGCCGCCAGAATGATAGTGTAGGCTACGCTGCCGTCGGCCACGGCGTCATCCTGTCCCGTGATGGTCACGGTTTGAGGGATATTCCAATCATTCGTCGTGAACGTAAAAGAGGTCGGCAAGACGGTGCCTTCGGTGGTATCGCCGGAAGAAACAGCGATAGTCACATCAGCCGTTGGTTTCGTGTGGAGAGCCACGGCAAACGTGGCGGTGCCGCCCGCTTCCGTCGTCAGCAAATCTTTCGTGGGGATGACGCTGAATCCGGGCGTGGGTCCCGGGATATAGACGAATGAAACAACTCCTTCGGTCGCACCGGGGGATTCCAGAGGAAATGCGGCACAGTCCCGAGATTGAATGATGTAGCCGTCACCTGCAGGGTTGACCTGATAGTTAACGAAATTGTCCTGGTTGATGGTACGCCCGCCTTCGGCGGAGATAATCAGCACGCCATTGCTCGGCGAATGTCCGGTGATCTTGAGTTCATAAGTGCCCACACTATTGCTGGTGACAGCGAATTGGGGCGATGGGCCACTGTAAATTTCGATGCTGGCATCGCCCAGGAAACGACCGGAAATGACGCTGGTGTTGGTCTTGGGAATGAAGACGAATGCGATTGGGTCCTGCTCGAAACTCGCCAGGGTCGCTTGGCCGTCGTCCTTGATAAACAGATTCCATCCCCCGTTGGTCGTGTTGACCTGAGAAAGTCCGAAATTGGCGGACTCATTCTTGGCGCCATTGACGATCAAGACTCCGTCAACGCGCGAATCAATTCCGAAGTTGGTCAAAGTGACGAATGACTTTCCGCTGCCCAGATCAATGAAATTTGATCCAAGAACCAAGCCCGGCGAGCTGATTAGTTGGTTTAGGGCACCCCCATTTGTAAAACCTCCCGCGACTTGGCCCAACTCGTCGGCCGGCCCGTGATTGCGGGCGAACCCTCCGATGAAGGTGCTGTAAGGAAACCAAGCCCCGGCCACATTGATGTTGTATTCAGGACTACTCCCGGCACCCAAGTTGGCCGCGTTATTGACGGCTATCCAGTACGAGCCGAAAATCGCGTTGGTGTCCGCTGCGTTAGTCCTCTGGTTTTCGATCATGGACACACAGTAAAGATTGGTCGTGCCTTCACCGTTGTCCCTTCCATTCTCGGTGACTGAAGACATCAAAATGCCGTTCGTAAAATTGCTGGCAGGATCCGATCCAATTTGCACAGGGTAATCGCCGCGGCTGTTGAGCGGTGAGTTGGTATCACTTCCAACACCGCTGCCACGGACTCGAAAATCATTGATCGAAAGCGCTAGCAGGGTGGTGACAGAATTCGTCGTATTGCCGCTGTCATTCTGGATAACGGTGATGTTGCCGGCAGAGATATTGTGGCCGGGCAACGTCGCGCGCGCGGAGGGCGGCGCCCCAATAGCAGCGGCCAAGCCCGCGAGTAGAATGGCTGCCCGCGCTTTTCGTACGAAGCGGCAGAGCTCGGGCTTCCGAGAGTTTAGTTGATTTTTCATATCTATTGTTGTTTGGCGTTTGGGTGATCGTTCGTTGACCGGACTTCAAAAGAGCGAGTTGGAGACCTAAGGAGCGGTCTTGTTTGCGTCTTGGGCCAGATTCCAGACTGGCAGGAAGCGCTTCAAGGGTATGAATTCAGCGTGCCCATCGCAGAAGTTGGCGGTCGTGCCCGCCACCCCGTGATTGTTGCCCGGATCCGGCCAGTTATTGTTCGGATTATTTGGCGCCGCATTGGGGACACTGGACGTGTCGTCGCCGTCCATAATCAGAAAAAATGCTGACGCACCGGGTCGTGCTCCAATCGCGTCAACGTAGTTCCTGATTTGGCGAACTCCGACCTCCTTTTCGGTTTTCTTTTTGCCGTAGCGATCCGTTGGCTCTGCGTTAAAAACCCCGAACACTTCGTAACTGTCGCCATTGATCTTGGTATTGACGGCATTGTCCGTCAGATCCTGCAAATACTGTCCGTTGGGAGCGTCAGCGTAGGGAACCCATGGGGTGTCCTTAATCGTGTTTTGCGTGGACGGACAGACGAAACTGCCCAACGCCTTGACGTAGTTTGGATAAAGCCAGTTCAAGTCATCATCGGAATCACGACGATCCGAGTAAGTCAAATATCCATTGCCGGTCAGGAAGTTCTTATGGGTCGCAATCCAAGAGTGCGCGATTAAATGACCGTTGTTGTCCTGCGCGTACATTATGCTGCCGAGACCGAGTTGCTTGAGATTGTTGACGCAGCCGATCCTCCTCGCTTTGTCTTTGGCCTTGGAGAGTGCCGGCAACAGCATCGCGGCCAGGATCGCTATGATCGCGATGACCACCAACAATTCGATGAGGGTAAATCCTCTGTTTGTGTTTGCCCCCGATTTCGCAAAATCCCTTTGGTTCAATTCTGTTCTTGTCTTCACTTTTCTCGCTGCCGCATCGTCACATCTTGGCCGTGCTGTGTCTCTAAAGAGTTGGTCGCTTCCCGGCCACAAACCGAACTGCATGCTTCCGCTTTGCAATGATTCACGAACCCAGCTTGGTTCCTCAGGGAATTCTCCGCGTGCAGTTGTCCTGCATCCAGGCAACGTCGGGGTTGTTTGGAGTTGATTTGAACTGGTAGTCGTAACTCTGCCCCTTTAAGAGCGGGGGCTGAGTCCGCGCGTCCTGCCATTTCTTCAAAACGGCGTGGCCATCGGCAAAGGAAAACCCGCCGGCATTTCCATGGTACGCGGCAGGGTAGTCAACGATGCCGTACGCTCCCGGATTGGGGGCCGCGTTTGGCGATGGCGCAGCGCCTTCCATGGCGATGACGAACATGCCGTCGTTGATGCTGTCCTCACGTTCGTCGAGAAAGACGGCTGTCTTCACCGGCCCCGGATCCGTCATGTCCGTGTATTTCCGGTAAATGCGAGCTTCTCCACTCGTATTGCCGAGAGCGGTCTGCGACCAATTCATCGCGGCCAGTTGACCTGATCCGCTGCCACGCCCGCCCACCCAGTTGACCATGGACATGCTGCGCACGCGCGGAAGCATTTCGCCCCGGACATTGACCACGCTGTTATCGGCGGGGCATCTGAAGATGCCCGCACTCTTCCCGCAGTAGGGCCAGAGGATGCTCGTTTTTATGTTCTGATCAATATTCCAGTTGTCAGGAGCAGCAGTGTAATCCAGCCAGCCATTCGCCCAGGCATAAGGATCATAATTGCCGTTCCCCTTGACGAAGGGCAGCACTTCCCGGCTGTCCTCCACATACATTTTCCACGCCAGCAAGAGTTGCCGATGGTTGTTCATGCAGTAAACCCCTTGCGCTTTCCGTTTGGCGCGCGAGAGCGCGGGCAACAGCAGGGCGGCCAAAATCGCTATGATCGCGATGACGACAAGTAGCTCAATCAGGGTGAATGCGCCTTTGCTGGATCGATGTTTCATACTTTCGTGGAGCGTTAACGCACTAAGTATTCCCGGCTTGGCTGCTGTGTCAACACTTGATTCATTGGACTGCGTCAGCTTCGCGGGCTTTTCAAACCCAGTGCTTTCGCTGAGAAGCGATACATATCGCCGCGGTAAACCGAATCCTCCATCTCGATGATCAAATCTTTTCCGCAAAACGAGGCCCCTTCCACGCGGAAGGCCGGCACGGGTTTTTCCAATTGAAAGGGTTTGAGCCATTCCCCCTCCAGCACCACTGCGCTTAACATCTGGTTGATCTCCGTGAGATGAATGCCGTAATCCTTCTCGAAAATGGTGTAGAGCGACTGCTCCAGATTGCGCCGGTGAATGTCCGGGCAGAGTCCGAGGGAGATGTAGCGCGTTTCCTTCATCATCGGGATGCTGTCCGCATAGCGAATTCGTTCGATCTCGCAAAACGGGCCCTTGAGGGTGAACACGCTGCCATTGATTGTCTGGGTGTGATCAGTCTGGCGCAAATGAAATCCCACCAACTTCGTCGTCGGCTTGCGCCCCGCCTCGATCATGTTCTTGGTAAAACCAAAAATCCGATTGATCGCGCGGACCACTGTGAAGTCGCGAACGAACGTCCCCTTGCCCTTGACGCGGGTGACCCAACCCTCTTTCTCCAACTCATGAAGCGCCTTGCGCGCCGTGGTGTTGCTGACCTGATACTTCCCGATGATCTCGTTTTCCGAAGGCACGGGCATTCCGGGTTTCAACTTGCCGCTCTGAATCATCGAAACCACGCCGCGGCTGATCTGAAAGTATTTTGGCGGACTGTATTTTTCGGTGTCCACGATGTTGTATGAGCCTTTCCGCGCTCATTAACCGAATCACTGGCGGCAATGTCAAGTGGTGCGCGGTTCGTTGCGTGGTTCTCGCAACTGGACGATGCCGCCAACAGGCCTCAAACAATCTCGATCGGACACTTGGGCAGAGCGTCGAGAAAAGCCTGGCCGTATTGCTTGGCGAGGACACGATTGTCCAGCACGACGATGATGCCCGTGTCTGTCTTGGTGCGAATAAGGCGGCCAACGCCCTGCCGAAACTTCAGGATCGCTTCCGGCAAAGAAAATTCGCTGAACGAATTCCCGCCGCGCGCCTCAATCGCCTCGATCCGTGCCTCGATGAGTGGATGATCCGGCACGGCGAATGGCAGGCGCGTGATGATGACGCTGCTCAACGCCTCGCCCGGCACGTCCACTCCCTGCCAGAAACTGTCCGTGCCGAACAGCACGGAGTCCACGTCCTCCTTGAATTTCTCCAGCATCGTCGAGCGCGGCGTTCCTGTCCCTTGCACGAAACACGCGACGCCGAGCTTGTCGAAGAACGGCTGCATCCGCTCGCCCACTTCTTGCATGAGTTTGTAATTCGTGAAGAGGACGAACGCCTTGCCGTGTGTCTGCTTCACAAAATGTTCGATCCAATGCTTCAGCGCATCAGCGTACCCGCTCTCTCGCGGGTCGGGCATTTTGCTCACGACGTGTAGCTTCATCTGCCGCTCATAATCGAAAGGCGTGCCCACCTGGAGCATCGTGGCGGATTCCGCCCCCACGCGTCTGGCAAAATAATTCAACCCGTCTGAACGTGCGGCCGGCATCTTGCCGACGTTTCTGTTTGTCTCGGCTTGGTTCTGTCGGCGGGACGCTGGCGCCACGCTTGTCGCCAACGTCGCACTCGTCATGATGATGCTCGTGTCGCTCTCGAACAAACGGCGGCGCAGAAAATCCGCCACGTCAATGGGCGCTGCGTTGAGCGACAAATTCTTGTGCGCCTTGCCGCTGCGCTCGACCCAGTAAACGTGGTCCGACATGCTCTGTTCCAAAAATTCCTTCACTTCAGCGCGCAGCTCAGCCAGACGCCGATTGCACTCAATCAGTTCCTGCCCGATGTCTTTGTCCTCGCTGAGCTTGATCAACTCGCTCACGCTTTCGCGCAATCGCTGAATCGGCAATGTGACGTTGTCCTTCACCAGTTCGGCGCGCCGGATGCGCAACTCTGTCCACGCCCGCTTGCGCTCGCCGCTGCCGAAACTGTTGCGCTTTGCTTGTTGCTGAATTTCTTCGCACGCCGCTTCGACGTTCTCGAAAAACACGTCCGCCTCGCTCAAAATGTCCGCCACCAGCTTCACCGCGTCCCCCTTGCGCAAAGTTGCGAGCAGACCCTTTTCCGTGCGCGGATTCCACAGCCGGTTCAGCGCGTAACGCACCTGCCCGCTCGACACGCTCAGGCCGATGTGCTTCGACGCCACGTGCTCCATCTGATGCGCCTCGTCGAAAATCACGAAGTCGTTCTTGAACAGGATGCCGCCTTCGATCTCCTCCTCGATGCCACCGAGCAATGTGAAGAACAGCGTGTGATTCAGTACCAGCACGTCAGACGACAGAAACTTGTTCCGCGCGCGCTGAAAAAAACAAGTGCCGTGATCCTTGCTGAAGTCCGACTGGAAGCCGCAAATCTTTGGGGAACAGAGTCCGCGCTCAGAACAAACCTGCGCCCAAACTTTCGGATCAGGTTCAACGTCGAAATCCGACAGGCTGCCATCGCCGGTTTTTTTCGCCCAGTCCGCGATGCGCTTTAACTCCTCAGCCTCGGACGACGTGAACAGGTTGCCCGCCTGCTGCATGGCCTTGTGCAGCCGCCGCGTGCAAAGATAGTTCGCGCGGCCCTTGAGCATTGAGAAGCTGAACTTCACCGGCGGCGTGAGCGCGCCGAGCACGCCCGTGAGCATCGGCAAGTCTTTTTCCGTGAGCTGCTCCTGCAAATTGATCGTGTGCGTCGAGACGATTGCCTTCTTGCGTTCGGCAACGGCGAACAGAATCGCGGGAATCAAATACGCCAGGCTCTTGCCGACGCCCGTGCCGGCCTCGACGGCGAGATGCTCGCGGTTTTGCAACGCGCGCGCCACGGCCA